>NYVT01000087.1:0-44425 GCA_002684675.1 Deltaproteobacteria bacterium | reverse complement strand
CCCTGCAAAAGAATTCGATAGGCGGCAAAGAGTCCGATCAGGGAACCAGTCGCCAACATTGTGTAGGAACCCCAGGCAATATCAGGCATGGGTCAGTTTTGGTGAGGAGGTTGTGTCAGCGAGAGCAGAATACGGGAAGTAGGAACTGAGCAGGCTTCCCGCGAAACCTACTCAGTAACAATTTAGACCTTACCTTGCAGAATGAAGGCGATTACGAGTGCGTAAATCACTAGGGATTCGATCAATGCCAAGCCGATAATCATCGGAGTGAAAATTTTGCCAGAAGCGTTGGGGTTGCGTGCAATTCCTTCGAGGGCGCCACGCATACAAATACCTTGACCGATTCCACCACCGAGGGCAGCGAAAGAGATCGCAACACCGGCACCCATGGCAAAGCCAAAGGTCGCGAGTTCACCATATTCTTGAGCGTACAATGGAGCTGCTAGCAGCATCAGAAACAGGATTAGCGTGAGTCTTTTGTTCATGGAACTTCCTTTTGGTTGAGAACAGTAAGAGCGTGTACGGAACAGAACGAAGAGCCGATCAGTGGGCTTCACTCATGGCAACTTCAAAATAAATTGCAGACAGCAGTACGAATACGAAGGCCTGCAAAACACTAATGAGAATGCCCAAGCCCATGAAGGGAACGGGCAACCCAAGCGCCAGGATCGAGGAGAAGATCAAGACCACTTTGTGGTCACCGGTCATATTCCCCAAAAGGCGGATGGAGAGGGACATCGGCCGCACGAGGTGGCTGATCAATTCAACTGGGAACATCAAGGGAGCCATTAAAGGCATGGGGCCAATGAACTGCTTGATGTAGCCGGCACCGTGCTGACGAATTCCGAGGGTGTGAGTCAGCAGGAAGACAACGATTGCAAAGGCGAAGGTGATGTTGAACTGGTCGGTTGGCGGATTGAATCCGGGGATCAATCCTGCCAGGTTCAGGAACAGGATGAAGAGCCCATAGGTTCCCAGTAGGGGAAGCAGGGGACGTGATCCGATACCGTGCTGAATAATGCCCGAGAGAAAATTGAGGATACCCTCGACAACGGTGACCGCAAAATGATCTTTGTCTAGTCTTCCGGAGGGTTCCAGCATTTGGGTTTCACGGAAGGGTTTGCCAAGCCACCAAGCTAGACCGATCAGCACTGCGGCAACGATGATCATGTCGAGGATCGGGCGTGGGTCAATCCCGATTGAGGCCAATGGTTCTGCCAATCCTCCGAAAAGGAAGTTAGCCCAAGTGAAGCCACCCTCTGCTGCAAAAGCTGGGGATGTTAGGGTTAGCAGGACCAATCCTGCCAGGTTCAGTCGTCGAAACATCGGTATCCCTAGGAAAGTACGTCGGAAGAATCAGAGGATCTCGGTCGCTGGATGAGTGCGTAGGCAGTGGCAGCTAACAGGATGTTAGAGAGACCTAGCATTATCCCGACTGCATGAATGTCCAATTGGACGATTGCCACATAGAGAACCATCATCGAGACGATGAACTTCGCACCATACACCAGCAAATACAGTGGCCGTAATTTTCGTTCTTCCAACATATTTAGAACGAAGCGCACAGTCCAGTGGAAGTTCAAACCAACGATTGCTGAACCTAGCAAGGATCCCAAGAGAAAGTCAAGACCGAACAAGAGCGAGACAATTGCTAGGATGACGGATGCCAGGATCAGCAAATTTCGGAATTCTATTGCTTTGCGGAAGCCAATCTGCAGAGCTTCGTCAGAGATTTCGGGGAAAGGTGAATTGGACATTCAGGTCTTGGAGTCAAAGTCATGAGTCAAGGGAGTCGCGGCGTCTTCCTGCTGCAGGCGTTTGAGTAGGCGATAGACACTGCGGTAACCAGCGGCGATACCACTGGCAGTGAAAATAATCAGCATCCAGGGTCCAGTGCCGAAGAAACGATCCAGGGAGCTGCCAAGCAGGAGTCCAACAATCACAGAGAGGCCCAGCTCNAGGCCCATCGAACTGAACATCACCCAGCGGGGATTGAAGCGCGGCATGTTNGTCAGTCCTCATCTTTGCGGATTTTGAAGAAATACCACCAGGCGCCAATGCCAGCGATTACAGCGAGCACCAGGAAGTTCATCAACGAGAAGATCAGTTTGCCGCCAACGAGGATGGCGGCAACTCCNATCAGACCNTACATGATGGGGTTGCCTTTCTTCTTTTTCTTTGGTTTCTCCTGAGCGGGAAGTCGTGTGGTAGTCCCGGNAACCGGCTTGCCANCAACCTGCTGGGTCAGGGTATCGACTTCACGGCGAAGTTTTTCCAAGTCCAGTTCGTCATCCTGTNGGGCCANGGTCTCTTACTTAATGGGGATCAAGGGAAAGACGCAAGCGTTCCTGGGCCAGGATTTTGGCCAAGGCCTGAGCCTGATTGGAAAACAGATAGGTCACACCTCGTGAGAGTTCGCGACAGAATGCTGGCCAGCTTCGAGGGTAGCCAGTGCCAACGATCTTTCCCTGCTCCAGGTGACGCTGTACCTCAGTGTCAGGCATCAACAGGTACTGTCCACCAATTCCACCAAAATTCTGACTGCTCACCGCTTCACTGATTTCTGCCACGTTGAAGCCACCGACTAATAGTACTGAAGCTTTGGGGAACGTAGATAATTTTTCATAGGTTACTGGATCCAGCAGCAGGAAATGGAAGTGCTCCCCCGGGACGAGTCCTGCCAGGGTCTCTTGCAAGACCTCGAGTTGATGCTCCGGTTCCGGATAGTGTTCTTCCTTAATTTCAATCATCAGGTGCTTGCGCTCTCCCAAACGCTGCACAACTTCAGAGAGTGTTGGGATTAAAGGAAAACGTTGACGCAGTTCTGTCGAAGTCAGATCTGCCAGTCGCTCAGAGTTACCGAAAACTCGCTGCAGATCTGGATCGTGAAAGACCATCGGTACCAGATCTTTGGTCCAGCGAATATCAAATTCTACCCCATGAATGTCCTCGAAGTACAAAACTGCTGCCAGCGAGGCCATCGTGTTTTCGGGTACACGGGGATCATCGTGTAGACCTCGATGGGCGAAGATACGGCAGGCGTTCCACTGTTCCGGAGTCGGCTCGGATAGGGTTGTCCACGTGATGAGCCACTCAGCAAGGTCGTGTAGTCGATTTTCAACAACCAGCGGCAGTTCCACATCAATTCCAGCTAAAGTGTTTAGGACAACTGCCGATAGCAGAAGAAAATGATTATTCCCACAAAGAAGAGAAACTTATGCATCGCCATTATCGAGAGTTCGCTGCTAGTCTGTTGCTGCTTGGATTTGCTGTCAGCTGCAGCAGTTATGATCGCTTCCCCATCGCTTCTTTCAGCACTCGTCTCCAAGATGGAGATCGTCACTTGGGTTGGAGTCTAAATTATTTCAACAGTTGGCGCAGGGAGCGTCAACCCCAATACCTACTACTGGCGGAAGATCATACTGTCAATGCGATTGATGCCTTTTCCCAGTTGGAGTCAGATACATCACCACGCATCAATGAATACTATGTAGCCCGGGAGCGTCGAACGCGGGGATGTCGCCTGTTGGCGGAATTGCAATTTGAAGCCATTAATCACGGTCAGGCCCTCCGTGGCATGACCCCGTCTGGTTGCACCTACTGATCCAAAAGGCTTAGTAAGCGGCGCGTTCCATGCTATTCCGTAGCCGCAGAGTGTCTTGGTAGAGTTGGTTCGCCATCTCCTTATCGCCTCGTCGGTGATGGAGGCGGCCCAACTTGCTCAGCAATCGCTCCTCTCCTTCTACATCTCCAATTGCACGTTTGATCTCAAGATGGCTGTGGCAGGTCCGTACCAGCCGATCTTCATCCTTAGTCACTTCCAGCGCCTGTTCCAACTTGTCGTAGAGCCGATCCATCTCATTGCGATTCAGTTGCTGTCGAGAATAGTTCAGCAGATCCTGCAGCAGGGGAATCATGGCTTCCCAGGCTTGCTCTTTCTCTAATCCCTCGACGACATCACGAACCATGAGGGCAAGATCTTCTCCTTCCAAACCATCTTTCTGCTGACGTACCCCATCGAGATGTTGGGCAGCTTGCTGAATCTCTCCAAGTTCAATNAGGGCCTTCACATACAANTGTAGATCCTCGGCCTGCGGCGTTCTTTTCAATTCTCGAAGCAGCTGAAGGTGATTATCCAGGCTGACCTTGGCTTCCTGCCAGTTNCGGGCACGAGCGAAAGAGCGAGCCATCTGCAGCAGAGCTTCGGCCTCGTCACGAGCTTCATCTGGTGAAGCCGAGTGCCCTAAAGTTTTTCCAAGGCCTTCATCATAGAGATCTTCCTTGGCAGGGGTTGGGGCTTGTANCTGATGTGGCAAAGGAATGTAGGCATCTGAAAAGAGATCTTCGGTACTTTCAGGAATCTCTGGCTGTTGGGAGAGACGCTGTTTGGAGAGGCTGTAAAGCGAACCAACATCTGAGTGACGCCGCAGTGTTTGAGCTCGTGGTCGTTCTGCCGTAGTGTTTTTGCGATGTCGGATGGTAACCCGATCCTTGGGAGGCGGAGGTTGTTGCTCTGCCGTTGCCAGNGCCTGTTCGAATCTATTTGCATCTNCAGGCTCTGGCTCAGGTTGCNCAGGTTGNTGCTTCAGGTTGANGATTTCTGTAGGTTCGTCTTCTGGTGCAGGAACAAAGTTCCCTTGTTTGCGTTCATTTTGTTNCAGATTCTCGCGNAATTGTGTAAAGACAGAACTGTCCAANCCTGTAANGACTTGGGTGCTTTCAGAAGATGCTGATTTCGGAGCCACTCTGGGTGATTCATTCGCAAAGGAGACCGTTTGTGAAAAACTGGAGGAGACAACTTCCATGTTGCGTCGCAGGATCCAGAGCAGTATCATNAGTAGGATCCANAGAATAGCGGCTGCAAGAGTCAATTCCATGGAATGCTGGGTAGCAACCATGATTGCAACGGCNGCAAGAGTAGTGATGATTAGGTANGCCTTCATCGTTGCTCAGTTAAAAGGAACGGCAGATTTTTAGGCAGTTTCGGGCTTATTCCATCCCGAAAGCCTGCAGATAATGTTCATGGCGACTCCACTGCTTGAGTACTCGGACTTGTAGCGACAGATACACTGAATTTCCTAGCANAGTTTCAATACGTTGTCGGGCAGCAGTCCCAATTTTTTTCAATTGCTGGCCCNTGTGGCCGATGATGATCCCTTTTTGCGATTCACGCTCAACGATGATGTTGGCGACAATGTGCAGTAGCTTGGNAGTTTCTTCAAAAGATTCCACCTGAACGGCTACAGAGTAGGGAAGTTCCTGTTGCAGGTGGCGGAAGAGTTGTTCGCGCACCAATTCACCGCAGAGGAACCGCTCTGAGGCGTCAGTAAGTTGATCTTCCGCAAAGAAAAATGGATTTTCCGGCAGGCGCTTCAGCAGCAATTCCCAGAGACGTTCCAAGTTATGAGACTTGAGCGCAGAGATCGGAATCAATTCTGCGAATTCTGTGAGTNGAAGATAACGTTCCAAGCTTTTCAGAACCACCTCATAGGGAAGGCCATCAATCTTGTTGATCGCCAGGATCGTATTGCTAGCCCGATCTTGCAGGTGCTGTAGGACCAGCTGATCTTCAGAAGGGACATCTTGTCCGGGACGCAGAGGTTCAACAAGCATCAGGTTGAAGTCAGTCTCCTGCAGAGTCTTAACAGCGTAATTCACCATTTTNTGATTCATGGCACGACTGGATGTGTGGATGCCAGGAGTATCGATGAAAATTAGCTGTGAGGAGCCGATNGTGCGGATACCAAGTAGTCGATTGCGTGTAGTCTGTGGTTTGTTTGCTGTGATCGCCAGCTTCTGTCCGATCAGGCGATTGAGCAAGGTTGACTTGCCTACATTTGGACGGCCAATCAGGCCAATGAAACCGGCACGGGTAAGGGAGTCCTGACTATCAGCCGAAAGAGCTGCAGGTGGAGTAAAGGTGATCATGCGCAGGAAACGAAAGTTGTTTCAGTGCAAAATTGTAAAAAAAGAACGGATTATAACAATCTGTTGCTGGGTTGCAAGGTCTTACTTCGAGATTTCTTCAGATAGAGGTTCCAAGTGCCAGCGCCAGGCAATCAGTGCAGCGAAAATCGCCTGACGAATTAAACCGCCACTGACCTGGTCAAACAGAAGGGTGGGTGGAACTTGCTGGAAGTAGACAAAGGCTGGGGTGAATTCAGCCACAACAAAGAGGAGTGAGGTGAGAACGATCCAGAGTTCCAGGGGTTGACGGGTCAGGGTCAGGCAGACAGGTAGCAGCACCAGCAGCAACACCCAGCCTCGAAGNAGCAGGAAGCCCAGCTTGGCCTCGATTGAGGTCGGAGGAAGTTGAAGGAAAGTCTGCAGTTGGGGCCACCAGAAAGACAACTCCCAATTGGCCTGAATCAGTGCTTGTGTACCTAGGAAGAGCAGAACGTAGACAACACCNAGCCATAGCATTTCGAGCAGTCGCTGCCAATCAAGGAGTCCTTGGCTTAGCCTGCGACCCAGTCGGTTCCAGTCAAGTAAGCGTTGTGTGGGAGGTAGCAGCCAGGGAGCGACCAGTGCTACTNANAGGGCAGCACCAAATTCTCCCAATAAGAGTCCCTGTNCCACCTCATCCATTGGGGCACCCAAGACCATTCCCTCTAGCAACTTTCCAGTTGGCCCAATACCTANCAGTAGTAGCAGGACGACTACGGTACCAACGCTACGAGTCCAGAAGATTGGTTTGATGACAGGACGCAGAGTGAAGCCAAGCAGTACACCTGCGAGAAAGAGCAGGTTGAAATCGAAGAGAGCAGCTTGTTCTGGCAAAAATAAAAGGAGTAGCCCCATCCGCGCCAGGGCATAGGCAGCACCTAGGGCTGTAGGAGCAACGTACTTGCCGAGACCAGATTCTTTCACACCCCCTCAGCGTCGCTTGCCNCCCTGATGAACCTGAAACCTTGGCCGAGATCGGGAGCGAGGAGNTTGCAGTGCCGGAAAGATTTCACTCCAGTAGACTCCAATTCCCCAGCCAAGAAAGGCTCCAACCACAGGAGTCAGGATCGGGTCCCCTCCTGGAATCCACGCATATCCCCAGTAGCCGGCTGCTGTGCCAAGGACGGCACCAATGCGCACATAGTTATTTTGAAAGAGCAGGTAAACGATGGCCCAAATTCGTTGCATTGTTGCCTCAGTGTAGAGGGAGAGCAGAGAAATCGAGGACCTGGCCCTCAAGATTGAGATGAACTTTGAAGCNGATCGGTCGACAGCAGACCTCACAGTCTTCGATCGTGTCCAACTCGAATTCCGAAGGATCCAGCAGGATGGAGATACGTTGCCAACAATAGGGGCAATCGAAAAATTGTTCAATCATGAGCGTGCCTGCTGTTGCTGGTCGTAGCGCTTGCGTTGTTCTTCATGAACTAGTACCTCATAAGCCTCACCAAGCAGTCGAGTCATGGACTCAGCTTGCTGACGAATCCAGTCGAATTCAGCATTTTGATGTCGGTCTGGATGGTATTCTTTCAACTTCTCGTGATAAGCCTTCCGAATTTCGCTGGCTGTTGCTTTCGGAGAAATGCCCAGGAGTTCGTAATAATTTTGCCCGACGGCAGAAGTTCGTGAAGAATCAGGCTGTTGCCGTTCCTGTTGTTTTGATTGTTGTTGCCGGCGTTGTTGTTGCTTTTCAGCACGTTGACTGGTACGGGCCCGCACATAGAAGCGAAGGCTGCGCAGGGTTTGCTGGATGAACAGTAGTTTGCCCGCAAGTTGTCGCAAGGAAGCCTGTTTCTCCAGTGCCTGTCGTTCGATCAGGTTGATCTCAGCTTCAAAGTCAACCAGCCGCATAGCGTGCTGGCGTTCTGTGTCCTTACGCTGTGCCAGACGCAATAGCTCTCTGGTCTTGCGCAAGGTTTCCTGAAAGTGTTGTTCATCCAAGGCTCGTTGTTCGGTGGCCTTGCGTTGCTCTTCCGCTTGCGCAACAGCTTGTGCTTCTGCATAGGCTCGTGCACGAGCTTGCTGTCGTGGATCTTCCTGAGACACCCAGCATGCGATGCGCTCCCTATATTTCCAACCGAACCAACCCAGCAATCCTCCAACAAGTAGTAGCATTAGCAGGACTGCCAGCAGAACCAGGCGTGCGTTGGTTTGCTTGGTCTCAATTTCTTCCAGTAACGACTGGACCTGTGAGTTGTTTGGATCTTGTTCAAGCGCCATCAGCAGAAAAGTGCGGGCACCATCCCAGTTTTGGGAACGCATTTCCTGTTCAGCGCTCTGAACCCGAAACTGTACTCGGATTTGTTGTTCGGCCAGAGCTAGTTGGCGTCGTGCTTCCGTGTAGAGTGGGCTATCCTTGGGGACCTGCTTGAATTGGGAAATAGCGGCATCATACTCTCCATTTTTAAGTAGCTGCTCTCCCTTACCAAGTTGAATTTCTTGCTCTTGCTGCCGCATCCGTTCCCGTACGGTGAGGGCTTCTGCATTTTGAGGGTCGATACGTAAGATGTCTCCCAGTAGTCTTTCGGTTCGCAGCCAATCCTTTTCCCGTTCTGCATTGCGCAACTGCTCCACTTGCAATTCAAGAGAAGATGGTCCCGTGCTGGTTTCAGCTGCTTGTGAAGTTGCTAGGGCAGCCGGAGTGTCCAGTTGGTTGCGATAGCGTCGAGCAGTTTCGTTAGCACCACGATCCTGCAATTGACGGATGTAATCTTCCGGGCTCTGGTGTTCTGTAGTCTCAAACAATTGAACGCTGTTATAATCCGCACTGGCCAAGTAGGCCCCAGTGGGACTCCGTGCGATGCTACCAGTGCTGTAAAGCAATAGTTGCTGCTGTTCTGTGCCCTCTCGATTGAAGATGTGTGCCTTGGTAGTGTCTCCCTCTGTCGAGATGACCGCTATTTTGTCACCTGGTAGCGGTAGCAATCGTTCTGGTTTGGACTGACCGGAAAGTTCTAATTCAGGACGGTGTTCCTGTAGGCGGGATTCCGGGTTGCCCCAGAGCAGGTTGCGCTCTTCGTCGATAGAAACCAGTTGTTGCTCTGTTGAGAAGTGGAAATCTACTGGAGGAAGCAAATGGTAATCAAGTGGAGGCAACATATGTTGACGTTGAGAATCTACCAAACGAATTCCTGTTTGATTGGCATGGCTGACTGCAATGCGTTGCTCATTGGGGCTGAAAGCAAAGTGCTTCAGGGGTTGGTCGATCTTTTCACCTGTCCAGAGCAAGCGCGAGGAGTAGGGTGGTTGCGTATCGAGCTCGTAGAGTTGCTGCCCCTCACTCCAGCGCAGCAAATCTTTCTGTTGGCTAAAGTCAGCCTGCCCTACCGGTTGCTGAGCGGTTCGTTCCCAAATGCGTTGTTGCAAGGCAGGTAATTCTGCATCACGACCAGGCAGATTATCAACTTGCCAGAGCTCGAGTCGTTTGTCTCCGCCTACAAGTAGTTGGCGCCGAGTTGGATGAAAGCTGAGTTGAGTCAACTCATTGCTAGCAGAGCGCAGGTTGCCTAGAATCCGACCACTACGTCGGTCACGGAATTCTACGACAGTATCATCACCATCTTGCATCCCTAAGGCAAGGATTGCCTCATCGGCACTGATTGTCAACTGACGCACAGGATGCTCAGAGCTGATCTCCTGCCGCAGCTGTAGGAAATCCTGATTCCCTACAGCAAGCGGAGGCAGGATCAGTCCAACCAGTAACGCAAAGGCGATCAGTAGACGAGAGGGCGGCATGCGAGATCCATCAAAAATTGCGAAGCAATTCGTCAAAGTATTGAATCGTGTGACGGAGACCTTCCTTTAGAGGTACCGTGGGTTCCCAGCTAAGTTGCTCCTTGGCTAGTTGGATGTTTGGTCGACGGCGACCAGGATCATCTTCTCGGGCAGGCTGATAAGTAATTTGGGAGCGAGAATTAGTCAGTTCCACAACTTGTTCAGCTAACTCTCGAATCGTGAATTCTCCAGGATTCCCAAGGTTGATGGGTCCAGGACAGTGTTCCTGCTGCATCATTTGCATGATTCCTTTAATCATGTCAATAACATAGCAGAAGGAGCGAGTCTGCTCTCCATCGCCGTAGAGCACCAGTGGATTGTTGCGCAAGGCTGCAACTATGAAGTTACTGACCACCCGCCCGTCTTCCGGATGCATGCGGGGGCCGTAGGTATTGAAAATGCGGACGATCCGTGTGTCCACTCCATTTTGACGGCGATAGTCACTCATCAGGGTTTCAGCGACTCGTTTGCCTTCATCATAGCAACTGCGGAGACCGATAGGATTGACAGATCCCCAGTAGTCTTCGACTTGAGGGTGGACTTCTGGATCTCCGTAAATTTCGGAGGTGGAAGCCTGTAGAATACGCGCCTTGACTCGCTTTGCCAACCCGAGCATGTTGATCGCACCGAGCATGCAGGTCTTGATGGTTTTCACTGGATTGTGCTGATAATGTACAGGTGAAGCTGGACAGGCTAAGTTGAAGATCCAATCGACTTCCAACAGAATTGGTTCGACCACGTCATGGCGGATGAATTCGAATTTCTGATTGTCCAGCAGATGAGCGATATTGCGCTTGTTGCCAGTGAAAAGATTGTCTAGAGCTAGCACGTCATGTCCCTGCTGGATTAGTTGCTCGCAGAGGAAAGAGCCGAGAAAACCTGCGCCACCAGTGACTAAAATACGTTGAGACATGAAGTTGGATAATGGAGTGTTTTGGGAATTTTCGTGCAGGGCCTACCAAAAATTTCGAAAAGATAACACAGTGCTGATCAAACTCCAAGCACTGCCGTAGCCATTGGATTTTCATTGCACCTTAACCCTGCTTTTCGTACGCTTTATTTTCTAGCATATTTTATACTACGATTTAATTCTCCTCCTTCTGATGGCTGAGGCGTCCGTGTCGACCGACCAGCTTCATTTCGACCACTTGCTTGCGGAACAAACCATGATAAACGAGGAAAAGCGCAAAGACCTTGAATCGGCAATGAGCCAGATCGAACGACAGTTTGGTAAGGGCTCTATCATGAAACTTGGAGACCAGGCTCTAAACCAAGTATCTGTGATTGGCTCGGGCAATCTGGGCTTGGATATTGCGCTAGGAGTTGGGGGCTACCCCCGTGGAAGAATCATTGAAATCTATGGCCCTGAGGCATCAGGTAAAACGACCATGGCGCTCTGTGCAGTTGCAGAGGTGCAGCGAGCTGGTGGTGTTGCTGCTTTCATTGATGCGGAGCACGCGCTCGACATCAGCAATGCGCGACTGCTGGGAGTCAATGTTGAAGAAATACTGGTGGCTCAGCCGGACTACGGAGAGCAGGCTTTGGAGATTGCTGAGCAACTAGTACGTGTGGGTAAGGTAGATATTGTTGTGGTGGATTCTGTGGCCGCGCTGGTTCCTAAGGGTGAACTGGATGGCGACATGGGAGATTCTCACATGGGGCTCCATGCCCGCCTGATGTCACAGGCACTGCGTAAGCTGACAGGCTCGGTTTCAAAATCAAACACCATCTTTGTTTTCATTAATCAGTTGCGCTCCAAGATTGGAGTGATGTTTGGCAATCCAGAGACAACCACCGGAGGCAACGCACTCAAATTCTACGCAAGTGTTCGCCTGGACGTCCGTAGTACCACTAAGATAAAGCAGGGCGACGAAGTTCGCGGTCATCGGATCAAGATCAAAGTAGTTAAAAATAAGGTTGCTCCCCCCTTCCGCAACACAGAAGTGGATCTCATCTACGGAGAGGGGATCTCCCACTTGGGTACGATTCTCGATTATGCGACAGAAGGTAACATCGTACAGAAGAGTGGGACCTGGTTCTCCTTTGACAAGGAACGTCTGGGACAGGGTCGAGACAATGCAATTCGTTTTCTGGCAGAGCACACAGAGATAGCCCAGGTGATCGAGAGTCGGGTGCGTCAGTTACACGGGTTAATTCCNCCTGATGCAGAGAAATCAGCAGAGGAGGAGNCAAAGGCTGCCAGTGACTGATGTTTCTTCAGGGCAGTTTCTTCNGGGGCCATGTCCATCTCTTGCCCTGTCGGAGCTGCCGTTTCTTTCCACTCCACCTCTGTTTGATGTTCGTACTGCTGAAGAATACACCCAGGGGTACATCCCTGGGGCNCTCAATCAACCTCTGTTTGACCACTTGGAACGATCTACGATNGGGACACTTTACAAGCAAGTCAGCCCAGAGTCGGCAATNGCTGCAGGCCTGTGCTATGCCGAGCCACGTATACAGAAATTNTTGGAAAGTTTTCAGCCTTGGCAGAAACAACCACTGATCATTTATTGTGCCCGTGGTGGAATGCGTTCAGCTTCCGTGGTGCGCCTGCTCAACAGCGAAGGTTTCACCGCAAAACAATTGCGAGGTGGTTACAAACANTACCGCCAACAGGTTCTGCGAGCCCTTGAGCAGTGGTCACCATCCCTGATCGTGCTACACGGTCCCACNGGGGTAGGTAAGACGCTATTATTGAAACAGCTGCCAGACCATCTGGACCTGGAAGACTTGGCACAGCACCGGAGTTCATTGTTTGGGGGTATTCATCGGCATCCACGAACTCAGCGGCAATTTGAGGGACTACTGCACCGGGCAAAATTTGCTCTCCCAACGAATCGTTCATTCTTCATCGAAGGAGAGAGCCGCAAGGTGGGGCCGGTGTTCATCCCGACACCGCTGGCNAAGGCAATGCAGGAAGGTCAGAAAATCCTGCTACACGCCTCACTGGAGACACGAATCGATAGAACCCTGGCCGATTACCGTGTTGAAGATGACGCAACGGTTGCNGAAGTTGACCAGATCTTGCAATCACTACGCATGGCATTAAGTCGGCAGTTGGTGGATCACCTGCGTGACTGTTTGCGGCAAAATCGGTTGCGTGAGTTGGTAGCGATCCTATTGAGCGACTACTATGACCCACGTTACTATAATTCAATGAAAAATTATCACTACGCGGCCGAATTCTCGGCAGAAAATCTGGATCAAGCCGTAGACGATCTACGGAAATTTCGAGATGACGTCGCGGCAGCGTCCGGATGAACATGGCAGTTCTTGTACGCTGGCTCCGAGGAGCTATACTAGGGTGTGGATTCTGCTTGACTACCATGAGCGCCTTGGCCACGCCTTCAGATCAAGTACTGACCCCTTATGGGGCTTTCCCGCTTGGTAAGATCTCTCCCCTCCCACAAAATCTTTCTTTGAACGTACCCAAGCTAGGGCGNTCGATCTCTCTTCCTCCATTGGCTGATTTCAGTCCACTCAGTCGAGAGCCTCTGCANGTCAGTTTCTTTGATCAGATTGGTCGCTACTTCGAGACCACGCTGGAGAGTTTCCAGAATGGCGACTTTGCGCTGGCACGAGATCGGTTCTATGAAATCATCGATAAGAAGGCGAACAGTCGTTGGGCTAAACTATCAGGATTCTGGTTGGGCTTGTCCAGGACTCAGCTTGGAGAATTCAAGGCTGCAGTAGATGACCTGCAGGGNTGGCTACAAACTGATTCGGAACAAGTGCCCAGATTGAGATCTGCAGCTTANCTGACGTTAACCTGGCTGACGGCAAGGCGCGGAGATTGTGCGGAGAGCCAGGTATGGTTAGGCCGATTGCGGGATGTTGCACAAGCAAGCCGAGAGTACTTGCGGGAAGGAACCCGTATTGAACTCTACTGTGCATCCCAGACTAAACCTGCCCAAGTCCCAACAATTTTTACGCAACTGCTTCAGGATCCTGGCAACGCACTAAATCTGGTTCGTTTTGTTGCAGAGGAAGCCTCCTATCATTATGANCGTGCGAACTGCAATCCTGTCCTANGACTACGGGAAGAGTATTTTGAAAAATACTATAATTATTCTGAAATAGAGGAACTTGCTGTCATGTCAGCCTGGTGTCGCTGGCAGCAGCAGGATTGGGAANCCTTGGGTCAAGAAGTTCAGGCTCTGGCAAAGCGAGGATTGCGCGATGAAGATCAATTGTCTCTACTCCNACTGGAGTTGGCCCTACGAAGACAGGATGAAAAGGAAGTTCGTAGAACCACGCGTTCTCTACGTCAGCGAGAGCTACGTCGTGAAGGGGCCTATCGGGCAATGTGGCATGCCGCATCCTGGGAATGGTGGGAGTTTTTGTTAGATTTTCCGCTTCCTGTTGAAGAGTTTGCGCTACGCTCCAGGGTGGAAGAGTTTCGATTGTTAAGAGCCCAGGCGCTTCAGGCAACGGGGAAGCCGGAGCATGCCCGTCNAATCTTTGAGGAACTGTTGGTTTCTCCTGATTTGGCGAACTCTCTGAAAGGAGAGGCTATTTATCGTCTNGCCTATCTTGATTTGTCAGAAGGTCAGACAAAACGAGGTCTGGAACGCTGTCAGCAGGTGACGCAGGAGTTTGTGGAGTCAGCCCGGTTAGGTGATTGCTACTTCTGGCAGGCAGCTCTAGAAGACCCGAAGCGTAATGATAATCAGCGTCGGGCAATTGGTTTGATACTCCGGCAGGTTCCAGTAGGGGCAGGCCGTGAGGAAGAGAAAGCGCTGATCCGTATCGGCTTGTCCATGCTGAATGAAGATTGGCTGGAGGCCCAGAAAGAAGCAAAGACTCTTGTAGATGCAGAGCTACCGTCACACTTCCATGTTCGTGCTTGGCAGTGGTTGGTTGCAATTTATCGGGGCTTGGAGCTCCCGGAAGAGGCCCTGAGAGAACTGTATGCGCTGCTAAAGGCTCATCCAGAGGCTTTGAATAAGGATTTGTTGATTGAGCAGGTGTTGTTGCTACGTGATTTGAATCGTCGCGAAGAGGCCCTGCAAGTTCTGCTCAGTCATCCGGAAATCCTTGATCTGGAGATGCAGCAACTGCAATTGAGCCTGTTGTGGGAGTTGGAGCTTTGGGAAGGCTTTCTGGAAAAAGCCCTGCAGATGCTGNCTCAGATGAAANATNCNAAGGACCAGNCNGAGTTACACTTCCGACGTGGTCAGGCGTANGAACAGATCAAGNNCCCNCTGAAAGCNCTGCCAGCGTACGAANNTTCACTGCAANATGTTCTGAATCCAACTTGGGGGATTGAGGCTAAGTTGGCGATTTTGCGTCTTTACTACGAATTGAAGGATGTACGTTTTNCNGAGCGTTCAGAAATTTATTTGAAGGACACTCGTTTCAAACCGGAACAAGAAGAGCAGATTCGGAATTGGTTGGTTGAGCGCTACGAGTACGTGGGAGAACCCACAAGAACAATTCTGCATCGTCAGGGCTTGATTCGGCTATGGGAGGATCGGTTACGCAACAATCTTGAACCCGATCCGGCCGCACGCGAACAGCGGATGCTCCGCATTGGCAAGGAACACTCGAATCTAGGACGACTTGGTGCTTCTGGAGCCTGGGAACAAGCAGAGAGTTGGTCTGCCCAGTTGCGTCGAAGTGAAAATCCATTGATACAGCGAGAAGCTCTGCTATTGGGTGGAGAAGCTGCGGGTGCGCTGCAAGCTCATGAACGTTCGGTCGCTGCTTACCTGCAATTAACCTACTTCCATGCAGAAGGACTGAACGAAAATCAAAAGTTCACAGCCTGGCAGCGAATGGGACTGAGCTACGAGNCCTTGGGACGGATCAATGACGCGAAGGCGATNTACANCAAGATCAGCAATGAACTGAGTGANCNGCAGATGAAGCAGGNNGCAGACAATGCGCTNCAGCGACTNGAAGGCAAGTAGGAANNGATTAATGGCTTTTGTGATTGTGGCNTTAGACGGNCCCACAGGAGTTGGCAAGAGTACGCTGGCGTGNCAATTNGCTGAACGCAATCAGTTGCTNTATATCAACACNGGTTCAATGTTTCGTTGCTTGGCTTGGAAGTGGAACCGTCTGGACAAGCCAGAGNATGATGAGNCGTTGCAGAANCTTGGTGAGCAAACTCAGATTGTGCTNGAAGCAGANGGACNAGTNCTTTGTGATGGTGAAGAGATTAGCTCTGTGATTCGTACNGAGGAGNTATCAGCACTAGCCTCTCNGGTGAGCNGCTTTGTTCCGATTAGGCANGCACTNAAGTTTCAGCAGCGTCAGTTGGTAGANCAAGCAAAAATTGGAGGTGCCTACCGAGGNGNTGTNCTAGAAGGNCGCGATATTGGTACCGTCGTTTTGCCANAGGCNGATTGTAAGTTTTTNGTCGAAGCCAGTCCAGAGACCCGAGCTCGTNGGCGCTTNGCCGAATTGCAGNCNAAGNATCCCGGTGTTCGTTTNGAGNANNTCTTGGAGGCNNTGAAGCAACGAGATGAGCAGGATNGCAATCGNAGTGAAGCNCCTCTGCNTAAAGCNNCTNANGCGATATTGGTGGATACCAGTAATNTGAATNTTGAGCAGGTNTTGTCTGNGCTGGAGCAGCATCTGCGACCTTTCCTTCTNACGGAGTCTTCATGAAAGCGGTGATTCTGGNAGCGAACTACAGCCCAAGGTTGCTNCCGTTTACAGCGACTCGTGCTAAGCCAATGATTCGAATTGCAGGCCGCCCCATTTTGGAGAGTATTCTTNATGGGCTNCACAACGCTGGAGTTCATGANGCCTTGGTCGTAGTNCACCATGAACANCAGGCTCTNCGGGATNATTTTGGGNATGGAAGCAACTTNGGAATGAGCCTCGAATANGTGGAACAGCNNGAACTGNTGGGCATTGGTCATGCGCTCTCCTGCTGTGAACCCTACCTGAAGCNACAGCCTTTTCTNCTANTCTANGGAGATGTGCTGGCTGATGGGAATCCTGTTCCCCAATTNCTGCGNACTTTTGCTGAAACAGGCCGAGAGGTTGCGTTGGTGACCCTACCTCGCAATTCCAACGAATANGGTAACGTCTATCTNGACAATGANATGAAGATTCGTCGNTTCATTGAAAAGCCNCAGGGACGCNTNCAAAGTAATTATGTCTTTGCNGGTGGATTTGTACTACAGNCAAGAATTTTTGACCTNCTGCGCCAGCATGGTCAGAGTATTGAAGCATGTTACCAATATCTTGTTCAGAGTGATGGTTTGCAGGCAGATCTCTGGGAGGGCACCTGGATTGATTTGATCTATCCATGGCACATCCTAGAAGCAAACCAGATGATGATGAGTGCCTGGCGCACAGCGCATATNCACCAGAGTGCCAGNTTGGCTGGTAATGTTCAGTTGGAAGGTCCGGTAGTNATCGAGCGAGATGTTGTCATTGANAGTGGTGCAGTGCTTAAGGGCCCATGCTTCATTGGAGAAGGCTCTTACATTGGAAACAATTCGTTGATACGAACCTTCAGCGCNATCGGCCCAGACTCAGTAGTCGGTTATGGTTCAGAACTTAAGAACTGCGTGCTTTTCGGGAAGTCTGACCTGGGACGACTTTCTTTCATTGGAGATAGCGTGATTGGGGANGGGGTATCGATTGGCACGGCACTAACTACGGTGAATCATTTTTCAGATGGCAAAAACATCGTGGTTTCCACTGCAAATGAATCTGTTGATTCTGGATTACCCAAACTTGGAGCGTTCATTGGAGATAGAGTGCGCATTGGTGCTCGACAAACAATGGCGCCCGCAACGATAGTTCCAGCAGGCAGCTTCATCGAAGATAATATTTCCCTGCGTGGCCGGGTTCCTGAAAATCNGAAGGAGTCCTGAAATGTGCGGGATCAGTGGAATGATCAACGCAAAGAATGTGGCCCATCCTCTCTATGCCTCAATTCGTAATCTAGAGTACCGAGGATATGATTCTTGTGGAATGGCACTGCTGGATGCGGGCAAGATCTGGACTCGCAAGAACACCGGAGGGGTAGAAGAGGTCAATCAGCGGGAACGTCTCACCCAACTNAGNGGGCGTCTTGGCATTGCCCATACGCGTTGGGCTACTCACGGAATAGTCAGCCGAGAGAACGCCCACCCACACCTCTCAACCAACGAGGCTTTTGCTGTTGTGCACAATGGCATTTTCTCAAACTATCAAGACCTGCGGGAGGAACTGGAAGCGGAAGGAATAACGTTCTGTTCTCAGACGGATACTGAGGTGTTTGTACAACTAATGGCCCGTCACTATGATCGATTACAAAATACCGAGCGTGCATTTGTGGCAGCTTTGGAACAAATGGAAGGCTCTTTTGCGATTGTGATGATCTCAGTACATGAACTAGATCGACTCTTCTGCGCCAAGCGTAATTCTCCTCTGATTTTGGGGTTGGGCGAAGGCAGCAACTACGTTGGCTCAGATATCAATGCTTTTCTGGAGTATACCCGACGGGCTGTGGTCTTAGATGATGATGAATATGTCATGCTGACGCAAGAAAGCTATCAGATTTGCAGCCTGCGCGATGGCCAGCAGGTCGAGAAAAATATCCTGCATATTGACTGGGATGCAGAGACAACCCGCAAGGGCGGGTTTGCCCACTACATGCTCAAAGAAATCTTTGATGAACCTCAGACCCTGCGTCAGGCGCTAAAGATTCCAGATGAGGAGATCCGAAAACTAGCTCAAAAATTTGCAGAAGCACCACAGGCTTATCTTGTTGGTGTAGGAACAACCTTCTACGTGGCACAGCTAGGACAGTATTTTTTCTCACAACTGACTGGGCGCTACTTCCCAGCCATCAGTTCCGATGAATTTATCGATATTGCTGGTGTACAGGCACAAGATTTAGTGCTGGCAGTCTCTCAGTCTGGAGAAACCTACGATACTAAGATGGCGCTGAACTTTGCCCGCCAACGCGGTGCTAAGACAGCGGCAATCGTGAACGTAATGGGTTCTTCCATTGGGATGCAGGTCGATCAGATCATTATGCAGGGATCCGGACCAGAAATTTGTGTGGTTTCTACCAAGGCAGCGATGGCACAAACCCTAATTTTACTCCGAACTGCTGTGGAAACTGGTCGTCAACAAGGTAACTTGGATGATCAGCAATTCGATTCCTTTATCGCTGCTGTGGATCGTCTGCCAGACTTGATTCAGGACGCTCTGAACGAGCAATCTGGCTTTTTGCGAAACATTGCTCGCTCCACCAGTTGGGTTCNAAACTGGCTGTTTCTGGGATGTGGACAGTACTATCCGGTAGCGATGGAGTCTGCCTTGAAGATGAAGGAAGTGACCTACCAGCANGCGGAAGGAATGCCGGCAGGNTTCCTCAAACATGGNACTCTTTCGATGATTGAGAAGTCGGTTCATTCGTTGTTNTTTGTNCCNCTCCCNGAGCAGCAAGANCTGCATCGACGAACACTGATTGCGATGGAGGAGATNCGAACCCGGGGAGGGACTTTGGCCGGTTTTGTTTTNNAAGGAGANCGGCATGCNNATGAGGTTCTCGACTACGCAGTCGAACTNCCTACAGTTCANCCCTGGTTGGCACCGTTACTNCAGATGACCATGGCCCAATTGCTTTCCTACTATGCTGCGCTTGACCTGGGACGTAATATCGATAAGCCTCGTAATCTTGCCAAGTCAGTAACGGTTGGATGAACACTGAAATCACTCCTCCTNCTTTTTCTCTCTTGGATTGGCTGCAAGAACGNGCTCCNTTGTTTAGTGAGGGCAGCTTGGTGCCAATTCTACAAAAGTTTGGTTTGCCTGCAAATCAGCCGCTGTATCTAGCAAATCTGGAGCAAATGGATTGGGTCCGTGCTGCCTACAAGAGCTACCAGCGAGCAGGTGCGGATTTTTTCCGTACGAACACCGCTGGTGCTAATGTCCTTGAGCTAACTCAGCAAGGCATTGAGGATCGCGAGGAAGCTATCAATAACAACGGCATGGCTCTGCTCCGTGAAGCCTTGGGACGAGTTGTCAGTGCTGGTTTGTTACGACAGGCTGAGAGTCAGTCAAAGTTAGATGAACATTTGGTAGAGCGGGTCTATGGTCCTCCAATCGTATATCTTTCAGANACGGGGGCAGATTTACTCTGGGCAGAAGGCTTTACCCGCTTNGAGGAATTACAGCAGGTTGCTCGCTTGGCACGGCGAAGCTTTCAGCGAGATTGTGTGCTACATCTACGCCTAGCACCTGATATTCGGTTGGGCGAGCGACTAGATNGACTGCTTGAGATGGTTCAGTTTGGACGTATCATTGTTGGATTACACGCTTCTGCTCTGCAACCTGGCTTAGTAGAAGATGTCGAACAGTTGGTGAGCGAGTGTGGGGTGGTCAGTGTGGTGCTGGACGAGTTGCCGCAGACGGAGCAACAACCAAGTTCCTGGTTTCAGCGTAAGGCAGAGCAGCTACTTGAGCAGGAAGTAGCAATCCTTGGATTAGGGGCAAACACCACCCCGGAGCACTTGCGTTGGTTGCGTGATTTCCGGGATGGAAGTGAATCGACCTAAGCGGTTGCGCTCTTCAGTGATTCCAAAATCTGCTTGACGTTGGCTCGAACGGTCTTGATGTCTAAGTTCCCACCATCCTGAAAGTACAGGTGTTCACTGGGCTCCATACCAATTCGCTTCATAACCTTGGTTATGAAAGTGCGTTCTTCCTCTTCAAATACTCCATCAGCACCAGCAACTAAAGCCAGTGTGTCCACCAAAGCACTCTTGGCCTCATCAGACTGAATTTCCTCCAACAATGATCCAATTGAGGTCTTGGCTTTCATTGCAGCCTGCTCTTCCTTCGTGACCCCAATCGTCTTGAACAGAGTCATCAATACTTTTTTCTCTGAATCTGCAATATCTCCATCAGAGCGTGCAAGGTGGCTGACGATGGAGATGATGTCCANATATTCTTGACGATTGACGCTCATTTGACCTCACTGTCTGTAGGGAAATTCTTAGATAGAGGAAAATGTTTATATCGAATTTGAACTATGGCGTAAAGCAGGAATTCCGCCAACAGGAGTTAAATGTCTCCAGATGAACGCTATCATCCCGACTGGCTAGTGATGTCACGGTGGGTTCGTCAAGAGTTTGGCAATCGCTGCGCACGTTGTAAATTATCTGGCANTGAGGACAATATTGCTCTCCAAGTTCACCATATTGACGGGGATCCNGGTAACAATGCCCTGGAAAATTTAATTCCTCTTTGCAGTCGTTGCCATTTGCAGATTGAAAAGGAGGCTCGTCAGCACGCACCCTACCAGCATCAGCAGACAGAACTGTTTGAAGATTCTTCATATTCCAAGGCTCTTGGTGAGCTTCGCAGCAAGGCTTTTGCTCANCAATCTCAACAAAAGACAAAGACCTCTGAAGACTTCGAACAAGAGGAGTGGGAGTGGGAGCAGGAAAATCATTGAGAAAACCTCGAANGCTTGGTGGTTACTTTGGGTCTTGGAGCTCCACGTTACTCACGCTCTTGTTGCTGATGAGNGCAGGAGGTGNCTGGTGGTGGCAACAGCATTTCAAAGATGAGGAGTATGATCTTTCACGAATTGGCAACGGACGACCAGTTGTAGTCCAGGTACACGATCCGACATGTNTTGTTTGTCGCCAACTCCAACGCATAGTTGACAGTTTGCAGGGGGANTTTCGGGCTGATNTGGATTTTTTGATTGCGGATCTGAGTCGTCCAGAGGGGCAGGCTTTTGCGAATCAGCAGCAAGTCAGAAGCGTTACTCTAGTCTTCTTCGCGCAGGATGGGCAACGNTTAGGAAAGTTGGAGGGTCCACAAGAACCAGAATTTTTACGAAAGGTGTTTGGTGAGTTACGCTCGTCAGATTAGATCGAGTAACAATGTCATGGCGATGGAAGGGGGNATGATAAGAAGAGAGTACCCAGCCCAGCGCAGAATAGGTTGAGATAGCCGAGAGAGTAGAAAGCCCAGAATCATTGGCAGAAGCACTAGCAGCAGGATAATTCGCAGCATTTTNAAGAGAGAGATTNGGTTAGCAGATATTGGATCTTCTGATCCAGTTGCTCTGCANGGAAGGGTTTGGTGAGTGTACTTTGGACTCCCANCGCCAGTGCCTGTGTCACAAATTTTTCGGTAGGAATACCAGAGATCAGCAAGACAGGAATCTCAGCCAGAACGGGGTATTGCTGCATTGATTGGAAGAGGNTGATGCCTTCCATTTCTGGCATATGATAGTCAGTGATGACCAGATCANCAGTTTAGGATTANGATAAATTCGGAGNTTCCAAGCTGTCAATAGCCATGCAGAGGCTTTGNTAGTCAAGCTGCTGCAGCATTCTTNCGAGAATGGTTCGTATGAACTTGTAGTTATCCACTAGGAGGGGAGNGGCATCGTAGCATACGGTGCATAGACGGCGGGTGCTGCCGGAGCAACACCCAGNGGAGATTAAACGAACTTGAAGATTGCCCCNAGTTCTTCTTGNATCTGGCGGGTANCATCCCAATGATCTTTGCCCTTTTGCANGAAGGCTTCCTTGGTACTCTTGCCCATTTCTTCCTCGAAGACTTTGCGGAAGCTCTTCGAAGCGAGGAAATCNGTCTGAATCACGTAGCGCACACCGGCTTCATACAGTTCCAGTGCTTCATCATGAGAGGAAGTGGTTGCGATNAACGGTGTGTCTGGGGCNTGTTCAGCCAGGTAAGCTGCAATACCCAACTCCATTTCCTGTCCCTCAACAAGACAGGAAACCACAACCTTCGCTTTCTCAAAAGCAAACTGCTTCCAGACATCNGGNTCNTCCATGTCTGCATAGAGTGGGACGATATTNGANTCCTCTTTTTNNCGGAAGAACTCAGTGATNTCTGGATCNAGNTCCATCANNANNACCTTCTCNCCTTTCTCTGCATAGTGCCCTGCGATNTCAGCAGCNAACTCATTGTANGAGAGAACNACNACGTGATTCTCGAGTNCAAAATCNCCTTCNANNTCNTANTTNGANCTTCGCTNGTCAATGAANCGNANTGAGCCNCGCANCATGTTGTAGAGAGTNCCTAGGTAGAGATGACTNATNGCTGCNAANAACATTGAGAACAAGACAGTCAANGTGACTAGAGCNAAGACATANTCACTGAANANACCNNNTTCACGACAGATNANTGCNATNATCAAGGAGAATTCNGANCAGTGNTTNATTGTNCCNCCNAGCANNAATGCNGGNCGNCCNTTTAGGCGAGTAGCCCAACCNGTNATCANCATGGNAACTGGNTTGATAANNAATANNATNANNGCNAGNANAANNGCCAANCNNAAGGCNCCNCCCATTGCTCCNGNTTCNANNGTNACCATACGGAAACCNANGGTGAGGAAGAAGAGAATNACNCCAAAGGTTTTCAGTGGNTTGACCTTNTCNTCAATTTCCAGNTTCTGNGGAATGATTCCNAGGAAGACNCCAGCGAAGAAAGCTCCACCTTCCNNAGAGAANCCNAGNGTNTCACANACNGCNGCNACNCCCATACAGTAGCCNAGNGCNGTNACAAACATNAGNTCAGGTGATTCNCTGAGAAANTTGAAGACNGTTTCNAGNACGTAGCGNGANAGCGAAGANAANACNGCNANCANNACNAGCANCTTGATGAACGCCATNCCNNTNCCNGNNANNCCTCCNGCNTCACGCATCTGGCCTTCCANNANGACAATCGCAACNACAGCTACCAAGTCNTGNAGCAGCATGATNCCACCNGNNANCTGACCNTGTAGGGANCCTTCTGANCCNGAATAGCTCAGAGCACTCTGNGCNACCAGAGTTGATGAGAGGGANAGACANATNGCNACNAAGAAGAGNNCTTCNGTNCCAANGCCATCNATGANGCCNCCGGCCAGCANTAACATTNCGATCATNACGANNACCANNTGGCCNATNCCGTTNTAGAGNACNAGTTTNCTGCGGTTCGTGATCTCCCGCAGGTTAACNCTCATNCCNGCCATGAANAGNAGNAGGACGATNCCAATTTCAGCAAAGCCTTCAATCAGAGGGCCNTTGGCGATTGCCATTGCNGCTTCGCTACCAGCNACNAGTCCACCCACAGCACCCGCCACTACGAAAGCGAGAAGAATTGGNTGATTNAANCGAGTCANNACCATCGAGATCANCATTGCGCTACCNAGNAGCAAGCCTAANGACATGATCAGNGCTCCACCACCNGCCGCNTNGNCNGGNGTNGCCATCACNAAGANTGTGATGAAGAGCACTCCTANNGAAGTGCGTAGTTTTTGCCANAGGTTCATAGTCATTNTCTCTGCTAGAGGNATAGAAGAAATCAGACCAAACTGAAGATATTNCCCATGCCTTCTTGGATCTGCTTGGTTTGTTCGAAATGNTCCTTGCCAAGATCTCGGAAGGCTTCTTTCGGATCCTTAGCCATTTCCNGAGCGAAGATNTCTCGGAAGCTNTTGGAAGCCAGGTATTCNGTCTGNATNGCNTAGCGTACACCNGCCTCATANAACTCCAGTGCTTCTTCNTGTGAGCTGGTTGCTGCNAGGAAAGGNACATGGTCNCTNTTCTCATGCAGATAATGGCAGATACCAATTTCAGCTTCTTGCCCNTCGTCCAAACAGGAAATGACNATGCGAGCNTTNTCGAAGGCAAANTGCTCCCAGACATCTGGATCCTGCATATCTGCGTACTTGGCAACAATATTGGAGTTAGAGTGATTTTTCTTGAAGTAGTCGGTAATGTCCGGATCAAGATCCAGCAGTAGAACTTTCTGGTTGTTTTGACTGTAAAAGTCAGCGATCTCCATCGAGAGCTCATTGAAGGAGAGAATAACNACATGGTCTTCCATCTCCANNTCCTCNTGTTCTTCCTCCTCTTCCATACTANGCTTNTCCATGAANAGNAANCGACTNCGGGCGGCCTGAAACATTGGATCAAGGAANTGGTGCCCNAGTGAGGAGAGGAAGAAGGTNAGCAANACTACNAGTGTGACNATGATGAANAGTTCATCNTTGAAAATNCCGAANTGGCGNCAAAGAACNGCNANCATNAAGGANAANTCAGANCTTTGATTGATNATAGCTCCGATCATNAANGCNGCNCTNCCNTTCATTTTTGAGATNTAACCCAGNAAGAGCATCAGNGGAANNGTCAGNATCACNAGATANAGGGTCAACACAACACCAGTGGAGAGNCCACTAACAATNGCNGCNCCNTCAAGGAAAGGCAGGTCAAAGCCGAGGGCGATGAAGAACAAAATNACNCCGAATGCCTTCAGAGGTTCCACCTTGTCNTCGATCTCGTGGCGGTAGGGTAGCGCTGCCAGTGTGGCTCCAGCGAAGAAGGCNCCGATTCCAGAAGAGAAGCTAACAACNTCACAAAGTCCNCCAACACCCATCCCGTAGCCGAGGGCTCCAATAAAGAGCAATTCGGAAGAGCGAGCTAAGTACTTGAACATCGCATTGAGGACGTACTTGGTAAAGAAGTACAGAATGACAATTAGGATCGCCATCTTTAAGAAAATCATGGCAACTTCAAGGCCCAAGGAACCCCCNCCTTCACGGCTTGGATCTAGACTCAGCAGAATTGCCAAGGCGACAACTGCTACAACATCCTGGAGCACCATCAGTCCTAACGCGATTTGNCCGTGTAGAGTTTCCATCTGACCTGTTTTCTTCAACGTTCCAATNACGAGAATAGTCGAAGAGAGAGTCAAACAGAGGCCAAAATAGATAAGAGTGGCGAACCAACCATCACCGAAGGTGTCCGCACCAATCCCAATGTAAGCGACNCCCAGTCCCATACTGACGATTAGNAGGAGGGAAATCTGGCCAGCACCATTGATCAGTACCAATTGCCAACGCTTGATCATGCCCTTGATGTCAACCTCCATTCCGGCCATGAAGAGCAGCAGGATGATCCCAATATCGATGAAGGCACTCATCAGCTCCNTAGAGATCAGTTCATCTCCAGCGCCAATGGACTTGGCATAGAATCCACCGATGGCTCCTACACCAATGAAGGCGAGTAGGCTTGACTGCTTGACATAGCTCAGCAGAATGGCGAGTACGGTTGCTCCTAAGAGCATCATTCCCAGAGGTACTACCAGGCTGCCTGGCCCGGAGCTTTCTCCACTGCCAGCAGCCCATGTGACTGCCGGTAAGGCAAGCATCACAAGGGCGACCAGGGTCCGCGTGAATCCTCTTTCCAGCATGCGAATCTCCAGCGAAAGGTTGATNGTTCAAAAAATTTTACAACGGGCCCCACTATACTGATAAGTTTCTNGTCCATTCAAGTTTTCTTACAGATAAACTAATAATTTTTTCTGACAGCATTCTGGTGATGATGAAAAGTAAGATAGAANCATCCCAAAATATCCTCAATTCAGCACAGGGTTTTCTAAGAATTGAGCGTGATGGACTGAGAGCTCTGGAGGCCCAGTTAGATGAGCATTTTGTTACAGCAGTGCAGTGGTTATTATCTTGCCGAGGGAAGGTAGTTGTCACCGGTATGGGTAAAAGTGGACATATCGGAAGAAAGTTGTCGGCTACTTTATCAAGTACAGGCACACCTTCTCTGTTTTTACACCCNGGGGAGGGGGTTCATGGAGANTTGGGGGTAGTGGCNCGTCAAGATGTGGTGATTTTGCTGAGCAACAGTGGTANAACCGAAGAGATGCTTCAGCTNCTTCCCTCCTTGCGATCGATTGGTTGTCAAACAGTTTCAATCACTCGTGATCCGAGCTCACCACTGGCAACACAAGTAGCTTTGCACATCAGTTGTCAGGTGCCGAAAGAGGCTTGCCCCTTGTCTTTGGCCCCAACTACCAGCACAACGGCTCTGCTGGCTCTAGGAGATACCCTTGCACTGTGTGTGATGGAACGGAGGCGATTCACACCAGAACAATTCGCACTCTATCATCCACAGGGNGCGTTGGGTCGTCGTCTGCTAACTCGAGTAGAAGACGTTATGCTTCCAAAGGACCGCTTACCTTTGGTNGCTCCAGGTCTGTCTTTACGTCAGGGAGTTGTTGAATTGGCTCACAAGCGCTTGGGGTTGCTGATCATTGTCGATGAAACCCAAAACTTGTTGGGAGTCTTCAGTAATGGNGACCTCTCGCGATTGCTGGAAGATCCAACACACGATCCAAATGTAGATTGGCCCCGGCCTATTTCTGGCTGGATGCGCACAGATCCTCTGACAGTTGCCCATGACAGCATGGCTTTGGCTGCCAAAGAATTGATGCAGGAAAACTCAGTNTTGACACNAGTGGTCACCGACTCGAACAACCGTGTCTATGGGGCTGTACAACTCTACGATATTCTCNGCGCTGGNATCTGATACCCCTTTTTTCGATTAGACAGATCAGGGAGCTTACTGTTAAAATAGAATNTAAAATTTTTTCCTAGCTCACCAATCCGTTNTCACAGAGGAGCCTATCATGTCCCAAGCTGTGGTAGCGATTGCCGGTGCCACCGGCTTTGTTGGAACCGCAATCCGNAATAGTTTGCTAGAACNGTTTACTGTTCGAGGATTGACACGATCTGCCTATAAACTCTCCAATACTGATCTGAATGATCCAGTGCAGTGGGTCCATTGCAACGCTTATTCGGCTTCCTCCGTCGAGCAGGCACTGCAGGGCNCAGATTATCTGATATACCTAATTCACTCGATGGTGCCATCCTCTCGGTTGAACCAGGCTTCCTTTCAGGATTTAGATTTACTCCTNGCAGACAACTTTGCCCAAGGAGCCAAAGCTGCGGGACTGAAGCAGATACTGTACGTCGGGGGATTGATGCCGGANGATGAACGTGAAGAGACATCAGAACACCTCTCCAGCCGTTATGAAGTTGGCCAGGTTTTGCAGGCTTCTAGTATACCGGTCACTACCTTGCGCTGTGGAGTAATCGTTGGGCCGGGGGGATCCTCTCTNCGNATTCTAATCAACCTAGTGCGCAGGCTGCCTGTAATGGGATTGCCCACCTGGACCTGGTCTCAAACCCAACCGATTGCGATTCAGGATGTGTTGAAAGCGGTCAAACTGTGTTTAGGGGAGCCAGAAAAGTACTCAGGATCCTTCGATATTGGTGGCCCCGACGTTATGACTTACAAGGACATGATGCAAATNACTGCTCAGGAGATGGGAAAAAATCGTTGGATGTTTCCTTTTCCTTTCGTGACCNTGGGAATCTCTAAGCGTTGGGTTTCAACCATTAGCAATAGTTCACAGGCGCTTGTTGGTCCGCTGGTGGATAGTTTGCGCCACGACCTGCAAGCCAGGCCAAATCGATTACAGGATCAACTTGTCAACTCTGCAGTGACNTTCCGCGAATCATTAGCAGCTTCGATGGACGAGCGTGGTTTCCCCTTACAAAATCCACGTCAGGAATTAAGGCGTGAAGATCAGCAGACGATCCATGAACAGCGTCGTGTCCGCTCCGTTCAGCGCTTGCGNTTGCCCTCAGGCAGAGATGCCCGCTGGGCATTGGAGGAATATTTGCGCTGGCTACCTCAGTTTCTNAAACCGTTTCTGCGCTGTGACGTGTCGGATGATGGGANGGTGCTTTTCTGTTTGCGGTTTTTGTCTACTCCGCTANTGGAGTTGCAATTNCGCCAAGTTGGTGACGANCATCGTAAGGTGCTTGACATCATTGGTGGATTGCTGGCTGATACTCGGGAAAGCCAGGAAGGACGTCTGGANTTTCGAGAGGTCTTTGATGGAAAGTATGTGATTGCTGCAATTCATGACTTCTGCCCAAGTCTGCCATGGTATATCTACAATACAACACAGGCGGTCGTACATCTGTTTGTGATGAACGCTTTCGGATGGCACTTGGCCAGGATATGTGAATCTTCAGCAGAGGCTGGCACCAGCGTTGAAGCAACTGTAGAGTGANGATCCGTCTTTTGCCTCAGAGAGAAGTCGCTTCTTGTTCCTGCAACGCTGACAGAACGGCTTGTCCCATCACGGTATCTGCCAGGGATCTAGTCAAATCTCCAAGCCGATCCATTTCTGACTTGAGTACCTGAGGGTCTTGCCCTTCCATCCGCTGACGAACAACTTCCATCTGCTGNCGAATTGCGGTGCAGTCCTGCTGAGCCAGTGCTGTTTCAGCAATAGTCCAGTGCATCTCAATACCATGTAGAACACGCTCTGCAGTCTGGCGGAATTCAATCAGTTGACGGGCAGCAAAGTCCTCAATCGCATGGTCGTAAGACGCTTCCAGCAAATCATCGATCTCTTGCTGGGTGAGTCCATGGAANGGAATGACTTCAATAGAGGCATCGGTCTGGCTACGTTTTTCTAGAGCAGATACAGTTAAAATGCCGTTAGCGTCTACCAGGAAAGTTACTTCAACNAAAGGTAGACCTGCTTTCATCGCAGGAATTCCCCTCAATTTGAAGCGCCCCAGGCAACGACAATCCTGAACTAGCTCTCGCTCACCCTGGTAAATATTGATCTCAATAGCAGTCTGGTTGTCAACGTGGGTCGTGTAGAGTTCCTTGGCCTCTGTTGGCACGGTCGTGTTGGCAGTGATCAATTTGCTGAAGGTCCCTCCAACCGTTTCGATACCCAACGCTAGGGGGATTACATCCAGCAGCAGGAAGTCTCTTCTTCCACCTGCAAGTAAGTGCCCCTGNATCCCTGCNCCCAGCGCAACCACCTTGTAGGGGTCAATTGCCACTTGTGGANCTCGGCCAAAAAANTGTTTCACTTGTAANCGTAATTCNGGAACCACCGTGGAGCCACCAACCAAAACCACCTCATCTAGATCTTCAACCNTCCAGTCTGCTTGATCCAAAGCTTGTTGACAGCGCTGTAGTGTTCGTTGGATCACTGGTGCTAATAGTGGTTGAAGTTCGGTCGTTGTGAATGAACCCTGATGAGACCAGGATTGATCTTCAATTGAAATAGTATACTCTATTTCATTACTCTGGCTCAGGCCAATTTTGATTGNCTCCGCAGTTTGACGTAAAACCTGGCGAGCCAGGGGAGAATGAAGCTCTGTNTTTTCAAATTNCTGCTGAATCCGAAGCGTAAGCTCANCAACGATAGCTTGGTCGAAATCATCTCCTCCCAGACGAGTATNGCCATTGGTAGCAACCACTTTGAAAATTTTTCCNGTCAACTGNAGCAGTGAGATATCAAAGGTGCCTCCGCCCAGATCATAGACAGCAATTTTCCCATNCTTGCGCTCATCCAACCCATAGGCAATCGCTGCAGCAGTGGGTTCATTGATAATCCGCACTGCTTCCAGTCCAGCAAGGCGGGCTGCATCCCTGGTGGCTTGTCGTTGAANATCGTCGAAGTAGGCTGGAACCGTGATCACCNCTTTCTGTAAATTCTCGCCAAGNATTGCTTCTGCTCGATACTTGACGGCCTTGAGAATCTCAGCAGAAATTTCCTGTGGTGTGAAAGTCTGTTCGTNTANGCAGACNAGAGCTTGCCCACGCTCACCGGCTAGTAGTTCGTAGGGGAGTTGCGCCTGTTCTTCGGCAGGAATTTCCTNAAGACTACGCCCCATCAAGCGTTTGATCGAGTGCAGTGTTTGCGTGGGATTTTGTAGACTCCCGATCAGCGCCTCTTGGCCCACAAGCCATTTTCCCTCACGCATCGTCAGTANAGAGGGAATGATCGGGGTCTGTCCGGGTTCAGCAATGACCTCAGGGCCTATCTGATCAAAGACGGTTGCGGCAAGACTGTTGGTCGTGCCAAGGTCTATGCCGATGATACGTTCTGTCATGGATCTGTTTNTGAGGATGTGGGTGAACAGCTTTCCAGCAACCGTAGTAGATAACGCTCAGCATTCAGCTGTTGCTGGATTTGTTTGCAGAACGTGGTGTCGGGTGTATTTTCTTTCANTTCTATCAGTTGCTGTTGATAGTTGTGTCGCAGGTCATTCAGGCGNTGTAGAAAATCTGCATGCTTCGCTGCNANTGCTTGTTGATCCTTNGCTTCCAGNAATTCCTCCAGTTCTTCTTGCAACGCAAACATCTCCTGCAAAAATCCAGTCGGCAGGTCACGCTCATGGGTGGGGGTCTGTGATTGCCAGATCCCTGTGAGGTACCGAGCTCGTGCTGTGGGATCCTGTAAGGTTTGCCATGCCTGATTGAGCCGAGCAGATAAGCTCTCACTGAGTCGGCGCTCATCTGCCGGAGCAGTTGCATAGAAATCAGGGTGCATTTCGGTAGCAAGCTCGTGGTAACTCTGTTCCAGGATTTTTAAGTCCAAATCATAGCNCAGTGGCAGACCAAAAACTGAAAAATGNTCAGCCTGTAAACCGTTGGACTGCAGATGCTGACAGACACTACACCAGAGAGCGCTCCGCAAAGGTGTTTGGCAGTGGGAACAAAAAAGCATTGAGAAAATCNGCGAAGAGATCGGGTGCGGANNAGGAGACNCACNAGANAAGTCTCCTTCANAATATAGTCAGGCNGCAGNAGATTCTNTNGAGGTGTCTTGCCGTTTGCGATAGTCCTNGATCGCAGCCTTGATCGCATCTTCAGCCAACACAGAGCAGTGGATTTTGACGGGAGGTAAGGAAAGTTCTTTCACGATCTCGGTGTTCTGTATAGCTAATGCTTCGTCCAATGTCTTACCTTTGACCCATTCAGTTGCTAGACTGGAACTGGCAATTGCAGAGCCACAACCAAAGGTCTTAAATTTCGCATCGACAATCTTTTCATCTTCTACCTTGATTTGCAATTTCATCACATCCCCGCACTCAGGTGCCCCGACCAGTCCGGTACCAACCTGATCATCATTCTTNNTGAAACTGCCAACGTTGCGTGGATCGTTGTAATGATCNATTACTTTTTCACTGTAAGCCATTTTGAATCTCTATTNATTGTTAGACAGGAANACCAATTCNTGGAATTCAAGAANTGGTCTGGTTTTTTTNAGTGTGGTGTCCATTCGACAGTCGATAAATCTATACCTTCTTGGGCCATTTCATAAAGCGGAGACATTTCGCGCAGGCGCTTGACAGCAAAAATCATCTTATCTGCTGTATAGTCGATCTCTTCTTCGGTGGTAAAGCGGCCTACCCCAAAGCGAATGGAAGAGTGTGCCAGGTCATCTCCNACTCCNAGCGCTCTGAGCACATAGGAAGGTTCTAGGCTCGCAGAGGTACAGGCGGAGCCTGANGAGACAGCTATGTCANTGGTTCCCATGATGAGGCTCTCACCCTCAACGTAGCCAAAGCTGACATTGAGATTATTGGGTAGCCTCTGCGTCGGATGACCATTGAGTTTGATGTGGTCTAGTGCGGCTCGCAATCGTTTGTGNAAGCGCTCGCGCAGGGCGGTTTGTCGTTCTGCTTCGGATTCCATTTCGTCTCGGCAGAGTTCAAGTGCTTTGGCAAAGCCAACAATACCGGGTACGTTTAAAGTTCCAGAGCGCATTCCNCGCTCGTGTCCGCCACCAAACATGATTGGAGACAAGCGCACTCTCGGTCTTTTGCGGCGCACATANAGTGCGCCCATCCCTTTTGGTCCATACATTTTGTGAGCAGTGCAAGAGAGCAGATCAATGTTCATTCGCTCCACATCCACNGGAATNTTACCAACAGCCTGAGTAGCGTCTGTNTGGAAGAGCACGCCGTTTTTTCGGGTGATCTTGCCAATTTCTTCCANTGGACTGAGAGTGCCNATCTCATTGTTGCCAGCCATGAGAGATACTAGAACCGTATCGGGGCGGATCGACTTTTCCAGTTGCTCCAAAGATATGCAGCCATCGGCATCGACATCGAGAAAAGTCACTTCATAGCCACGTTGCTCTAGTGCTTGGCAGGGATCGATCACGGCCTTGTGTTCTATAGGACTGGTGATGATGTGTCGACCTTTGTCCTTGTAAAAATCTGCCGCGCCGAGAATGGCTAAATTGTTTGACTCTGTTGCGCCACTGGTAAGAACGATTTCTCGTCCGCTCCCCCCGATGGTCTCGCCNAACAGATCACGTGCTTTTTCCACAGCTTTTTCAGCTTCCCAACCAAACTGATGATTCCGACTCGCCGCGTTGCCNTACGTTTGGGTGAAGTATGGCATCATGGTTTCTACCACACGTGGATCTGTTGGCGTTGTAGCATTNTAATCAAGATAAATAGGTAATTTCATTNGTCCTTTTCACTTCAGACAGGTTGTAGTCCACGGTGTTGGATTANACTTTCTAATGTAACCGAATCCATGAATTCATACAAGCGTTTGTGCAGAGCNTGTAAGGGAACCCTTGTGGGGCAGGTGGCTGATACGCANCATTCTGAGGCCCCATGGGCACACTCGACAAAGTTGAAGGGACCNTCAATAACCCTGACAATTTCGGCNAGGGAAATTTGGTTTGTTTCGCAATGTAGCAGGTAGCCGCCTTGTACTCCNCGCGTGCTTTCAACCAGTTTTGACGCTGCCAACTGCTTCAATATGTTGGCAATCATTGGTTGTGGTAGATGGTAGTTAGACGCCATTTCCTGAGCGCTAACGGGACCNGAAGCCTCTCCCAAGTGACTAAGAAGGATGATGGCGTAGTCNGCTTTTTTTGAGAGTCGTAACATTAGTTATCCNGAAATTAATTTCCTTTAAATTAGCACTNGTTTGGTACTCTTTTCAAGAAAAATTCGNATTAGTCTTTTGTGAATTGCTGGAAATGTTGATCCAGCAGCCAAATGTTTCAGGTGGAACACTAGGCTAAATGAAGAATGATTGGCGAAATGTTTCACGTGAAACATCTCCTGAGAATTCAGTCTGTTTTTTTCGAATTCAGNGGTTGNGAATCANGAAGTAGCAATTTTGGCTGCACCAGCGTAGTCNGCAAAATGAGCCCGAAACTGCATTTGATGGAGTTGTTCGTAGCGTCCACCTAGAGCAAGTAATTCATCATGAGAGCCCATTTCAATGATCTGGCCTTTCTCCATTACACAAATACGGTGGGCATGGCGAATAGTTGAGAGNCGATGAGCAATCACGATTGTAGTGCGGTTTTGCATCAAGCGTTCGATAGCCTGCTGAACCTCAATTTCTGANTCAGAATCCAAAGCCGAAGTAGCTTCATCAAGGATTAGAATAGGAGCATCCTTGACCAAAGCACGGGCAATCGAGAGGCGTTGACGCTGTCCTCCGGACAGCTTGACACCCTTTTCTCCGATTNGGGTTTCATAGCCTTTNGGTTGTTGGAGGATGAACTGGTGAGCGTTAGCAGCCATAGCTGCATCGATCATTCGCTCCTGGGAACACTCAGGGTGNCCATAGGTGATGTTGTTAGCAATGCTGTCGTTGAATAGAATCGTTTCCTGNGTCACTACCGCGATTTGGGACCGTAGACTGTGCAANTCCAANTCACGTAGATCATAGTCGTCGATACGAATGGCGCCTTTGTCAATGTCGTGGAAACGTGGCAATAGGTTAACCATCGTGGTTTTGCCAGAACCACTGCTGCCAACCAGGGCAACGACTTCTCCACGGTCAACGTGCAAATCAATGTTTTGCAGAATTGGTTCTTCGGCCAGTGGATACTGGAAACGGTCGATTTTCAGATCGATGCCTTTTTCAAAGCGCTGCAACTTGACAGCGTTGGGAGGAGAGACAATCTCTGCTTCAGTGTCCATAATTTCAAAAATGCGCCTAATTGAGGCAGTGCCCTCTTGGAGTCGCAAATTGAAACCATTTAATTTTTTGATNGGATCATTGAGCATGAAGAAACTGAGAATGAATGAGGTGAAGTCACCTGCCGTGATCTGCCCATGAATNATCAGGTAACCACCGTGTGCAACGATAGTTGCTCCAGCAGCAGCTCCAATCACTTCGATGACGGGCGTGGAATAGGAACTGATCAGAATAGATCGCATTTGGTTGTCATAGAGTCGCTCATTGGCTTTATCAAAGCGCTTTGATTCATATTTTTCCATCCCGAAAGCTTTAACGATACGAATTCCTGAGATTGTCTCCATCAGCAGAGTACTCAGGTCACTAAAACTCAGTTGCCGATCATTGACAGCCTCGCTGTTGCGCTTGCCAAAGATTTGAATGAAGTAGAGTGCAATCGGAATGATGACCAATGTGGTGAGTGACAATTCCCAGCTACGGTAGAGCATCAGGCCTAGCAGTAAAAATATTTGCGGGAAATCACGAAAAGGCCCGGTCACNCCAATATGTAACGTATTCTGGAAGGTGTTGAGATCATTGGTGAAGCGCGACATCAAGTCGCCGGTCTTGGAACGAGAGTAGAAGGAAAAACTGAGTGTGAGTAGGTGATCGAAGAGATCCTGACGCAGNCTGGCCAACAACTTTTGGATNAAGTGACCCAACCCATAGTTGTTCCCAAAGTGGAAGGCGCCTTTGAAGAAAAAAATCAGGATCAGACCAAAGCCTACCAGAAAAAATTGACTGAGCTCAGGTTTATTACCGTAGGCCAGCGCATCAACAATGTCCTTAGCATAGTAGGCAGGCGCTGCAGAGAAAATGTTATAGCCGCCCATGCAGAGGATGCTGAATAGAACCCATCCCTTGAAAGGAGAGATCAGGCGCCACAAGCGAAGATAAATGTTTTTGTGTGAAGGGGTCCAGGAACTCATGCAGCTTTATTAAAAAATTTAGGAAATTTCCCAGGCAGTGCCGTCCTTGCTGTCCTGTATCTCAATTCCCAGCTCCTGTAGTCGTTGGCGAATCAGGTCTGCTCGAGCAAAGTCTTTCTGCTGACGGAAGTCACGACGTAGTTCCACGAGCAGATTAATGGTCTGCTCAAGCAATTCTGGATTGTTAGTGGTTAACTCTGTCTCTGGGAGCAGTCCCAAGACATCACCAGCTAATTGTTGGAACAGGTTCAGTGCATCAGCGAACACTTCTGTCGCAGTGTTGTCTTGTTGAAGCAGGCGGTGGACTTCATGGATCACTTCGAAGAGTACGGCAAGGGCTTGTGGTGTGGAGAAGTCATCATCCATTGCCTCGCAGAATTGCTCGCGGTACTGCTGAAGATGCTGGCCAGGGGCAGAAAAGCCTGTAGGGATCTTGCGCTGTAGGGTCCTAACGGTTTGTTGCAGGCGCTGCAGGGAAGTCTCTGCGCCTTGCAGAGCAGAATCACTGAAGTCCAACACAGAGCCATAGTGTCCTGCAACAATGAAGTAGCGGAGTACCAATGGATCGTGTGTCTTAAACGCGTCTTCCAGTGTAATGAAATTTCCTAGGGACTTGGCCATTTTCTGGCCNTTGATCGTCAGAAGGTTGGCATGTAGCCAGTAGCGTGCGTAGTCATGGCCAAGCGCTCTTGCCTGGGCTAGCTCACATTCATGATGGGGGAACTTGAGATCCATGCCTCCACCATGAATGTCAAAGGCATTGCCCAAATAGCGCATGCTCATGGCAACACATTCCGTATGCCATCCAGGAAATCCTTCTTGACCCAGACAGTCTCGCCAGCGCATCAGATGGNCGGGTTCCGCATGNTTCCAGAGTGCAAAGTCCCGAGGATCTTTTTTTTCACTACGCACNGCCACCCGAGTACCACTCAGCATATCTTCTCCCTTGCGACCGGAGAGAATGCCATATTNGGAATCCTGAGAAACGTCAAAGTAGATCGACCCGTCCCGTTCGTAGGCTTTCCCCTGAGAGAGTAGCGCTTCAATCAACTGTAGCTGCTCCGGAATGTGTCCTGTTGCCCGTGGGGAAATATCAGGTCTCTGAACNTGCAAACGGTCCATCATCGCAAAGTGCCGACAGGTGTAGTGCTCTACAATCGCCATCGGCTGACGGTTGATTTCTCGGGCTTTTTGCTGCACCTTGTCGGCACCATCGTCTTCATCTCCAACTAGATGACCTACATCCGTNATATTTTGGATNTAGGTTACCGTGTAGCCACAGAACCGGAGGTAGCGTACGATNACATCGAAACTGACATAGGTCTTGGCATGGCCTAGGTGAGGATCACCATAAACTGTGGGACCACATACGTATAGACCAACGTGACCCGGCAGCACGGTTTCAAAGTCTTCTTTTTGTCTACTCAGACTGTTAGTTAGGCGAAGGGGCATNGGCTTGTTGCTAAAATGTGCTGCGGTCGAAATTTAGGTGNTTTACAGCTGAGAACAGAAAGCTGTCCAGTTTCTTNGAAGGGAGGAATGGTACACTATGACCAGAGNGCTGATTCAATAAATNAGATCTATTTNGTATGGAAGATCCAAATCTATCCGAGCGCCATCGCAAATCANCAAGCTTTGAATTTTTGGGNGGTGTNGCTTTNATGCTTTCCAGGTTGGTTGTAGGCTGCATTTCCATATTTTTACTATCGCTGTTCGCCNACTTCCTGTGGCGAACGGTGGTTCGGCAATCTCTTTCATCAACTCTGGNGGGGGAGCGTCGAGAAATTAGACTTCCCTAGGNGGGAAGTCTTTGGTGGAGTGCATCCCATTCTTGTGTAGCATAGATGTCAAAATCAGATTTTCCAGGCGTCCATCTGCCTGCAAAATACGCAGGATTGCGCCAAGGTCAGAGTAGTTCAGATACTTTTGAAGAATTCGTTCGTAGAGTTGCTTGGTCTGTTCTGGTAACTCTTGACCACTTTGTATCTCTGTGGCGACAATTTCCTGAGCAATCTGTGTCAGCAATTCGGGCTGTTCCTCGATCCGACGTCGGAAGGTGCCAAAAATTTCCTCTTTGAAAACATCAATCAGNAGCAAAGAAANCCGNTCNCCTGAATCGTTCTGATCCAACTCGAAATGCTCAATTAGTCGCTGTCGCAAATGCTCTAGAATTCGTCCCTGCAACAGGTTACAGAGAAGATGTTTTAGAGTTTGTTCGTCGCGTCCGCTGGTCAGGTCCGATCGTTCCAGCGTCTGCAGACACTCTGCGAGTCCACGTGTGTAAAGGCTGACCCGGCAAGTTGAAGAAGAATTATCCAGAGTTTTGGCAGCTGCCAGATGAGGCATGTTTTCTTCCCCGTGCATTACCACTGTTGGGTTGGGGTACTCTCCCCCTTGGAAAATTTACAAGAGAGGAGAGACATGATTGTATGCAAATATAATTTTTTGCGGAAAAGTCGTTTTGCGACTTCCACGAACTTTGTAAATGATATGCAGAATCTACCTTCTCTAGCGGTCCCCCTCCCAACTTGCAAGATCTACAGAGGAGGTCGCTTTTTCGAGAAGATTAAAGGCAGTGGTTACAGAGCAAGCAGATGGCATGTGACAGACAGAAATTGTGCGTTGGCTAGGTTGCAAAGCTCAGTAGCGACCACATTCTTAATATCTTTGAAACGTAGATAAAAAGCTGCAAAGCTGGTTCCAAAGAAGAGCGCATAGAAAAGTTACGAAATCTTGACTGATTTTCCGCTTGAAAGCGGTTCTGCTTGAGCGCAACCTCACGCAATCAACTGTTTCACTCATCACTGTCATGAGTTTCATATGGTGTACCTCTTTCTGCTAGCAATTCCGATTGTAGGGCTACTTGTCATCCGAGCCTTCTATCGAGATTTTTCGGATCTGGGAGACTGGCTCTGGTTCCAGGACGAGTACGATGCAATCAGCCAGAGTATCGAACATTTCGGCCAGTCGAGCTACTTATACATTCAGGCGATCCACATCATCGGTGTGGTGGTCTGGTTTGCGGGGCTATTTTATATCGGAAGGTTGTTTGTTTATCACAAGGAAGCCTCCCGTCGACCAGAGCCGGAACGTAAGATTCTGGAAGAGCAATTTACGATCATGGAACGCCGCCTGTGGTACGCAATTACGTGGCCTGGGCTGTGCATCACGATGGTTTTTGGGACGCTAATGCTGCTGTATATTGGCCTGCCTCCATGGATTCATACTAAATTAGCTTTGGTAGCCCTGCTGATTGTTTACCATCTCTACTGTGGAAGACTGCAAAAGCAATTGGAAAAGGGAAATTGTCGCTGGAACGCACGCCTGCTGCGCCTATTTAATGAAGTCCCCGCGCTGTTGCTGGTAGCTATCGTCTTCAACGTTGTGCTTAAAGATCTCTTATCCTGGACGGTTTTGCTAGTAATTTTGGCACTGCTAGCGGTTTCTATTTTTGTAACTGTCCGGTGGTACACTCGCCATCGAAAGAGCGCGGCTCTGTAGAATATTTCGACGAAACAGCATTGTTCTCTCTATATTGCAAACCCAAAAACACAATTTGATCATGAATTGGATCATTCCAATGCAACGCTTGCTGGGAACTCTGCTGCTAGCTCTGCTACTCAGCAACTGCAGTGGTCTGTTTGAAAGTGAAGCCGAACGCCAACAGCGTCTAGCCCAACACTTTGAGCAGGGTATGCGCCTGTTTGAACAGAAAGAATACACGGGTGCAGTGGAGTCTTTCCGACAAGTTCCTCCGGAGTCTGCGCTGTATAATCGCTCATTAGCCATGATCCGTCGTGTTCCTTACCAACGAGGGCGAGACTTCTACGAAGAGCAACGCTATGCGGATGCTAGTCGCCAGTTTCGTGCGGTTCCGATTGCAGCAGCTGAGTACGATTCAGCACAGAACTACCTGCGCGAAATTGAGATGATTCGTATCGAGCAACAGTATCGTGAATCCCGTGGAGATCGCAGACGTGAATTACTCAGCCAGTTGGTGCAGAAGTCTCGTGAGAACTCAGACGCTAAACGTCTAGATGAACTTTTGGAACGTGGTCGCAAAGAAATGATGGGTTCGATGCCAGCTGAGCAACGAGCCTGGCTCGCCTGGTTCCGTAAGACAATGGAAGGAGAAACCTCACGCACCGTCCGCCAGCAGATGCTGGAAGAGATGATGCAGAATTTCGAGCAGTTTGCTGCTGAACCAACCACTCGTGCTGCAGCGATTGAGTTGGTCGCCAATCTCAAGCTCAGCCTACAATGACGTATTCCGGTCGGTTTTCTACCGGCTAGAAACCTACCATCTCGCTTTTCGCTATCTCTGAATTCAACGTGCATATTTCTCTTTTTTTTCGCCGCTTGCTGCTTGCCAGCGGTTGCCTGCTCTCACTGAACACCTCCCTCTGGGCACAGAGCAACTTCATTCCCCTAGAGAAGGGAGACTACAAAGAATTCGAAGAGCGTCCCACTTACGCTCCAGTTCTTGAAGTCGGTGGGTCGTATCGACTCCGTAACCGACTGATTGATACGAGTCTGGAACCAGAAACCCCAACTGGTTTTCCAAATGTGGGTACGCTCTCTTTTGAGCAAGATCTGAGGATTCTTCTGCGCTCAACCGCACACCGCTCGGCTTCGATTCAGTTAGAGTTGGCAACAGCCCAGGCTCCTTTCAACAATGCTGACTTGCGTCCACCAGCAGAGCGCCCAAATGCCCCTGACTCGCAGGGCATTGATCTAGTTGCTCGCCAGGCCTACCTGGAGTTTCGTGCGAACCCTCGTGATCAGTTNCGCGTCGGGAAGCAGGAACTTCGTCTTGGAGATCGTCGTGGCAAGGTCTTCAGCGGATTGTTGACGGGTATCGCCCAGCAGTGNACAGCAGGTAGCTTCTGTTATGAAGCTGGTGCTCTGAAGCTGCAGGATGATACAGCAGACTGGCTCTACACTCTCTCATTGGACTATCCACTTTTTTATGAACTTGATGCAGCTGGACAGCCTGAAAACGTGATGCGTGTCGAGGTTTTTCGGATTATTTACACAGAGCGAAATATTCCACTTGGGCGCAACAACGCNCCNGGATTTCGAATCAGCAACGGAGATTTGGATCGCTTGCGGGGTACTAGCTTCGCAAATACCAATAGCTGCTCATCAGAACTGAGAAGTCAGGCAGTTGTNGGAAGACAGGATTGTACTCCAGTCTATTTTAATGCAACCAGCCAGGATTATTATGGAGTACGTTTCACGTGGAGTACCCCAAGTTGGCGTTGGTACTCGGATCTGCTTGGCAACCAGGGTAATCGTGCCTACTACAGCTTGGGCNCCAACAACGATTATGGACAGTCGCTGGGAAGNTATNCTGTAGCCGGAGTGGCAACNGAGCATGAACTGTCCTATCTCTGGGATAATNANCAAGTAACAGGCCTGTTACTCTATGCCAGCGGTGATGAACAACTGGAAGATGGCGGAGCTATCAACAACACAGGTCAGAACTATCAGCGAAGCATTCGTGCCTTCCACGAAATTGTTCCGGGCACATATCGAGGAACAAACTTCTACTTTAACGGCGGTAGCCCAGATTGGAAGAGNGGAACAGGGCTGGGCCATACAATTGCCAATACCCAAATGCTTGGTGCCCGCTATCGATTCACNGTCGAGGCTTCTGAGACATTCTATGAGGCTGGGCTCTACTATCTGGACCATGTGAATCCGGTGATGGCAACATCAGGTGCGAAAGCTACCCATATCGGTATCGAATGGGATAACACTTTCTCNTGGAAATTGCGGGACTTTGTGACCTGGGACTTGGAGTTAAACTTCTTCCGCCAAGGAGAGGCTTTTCGCTACGATGACTATCAGCCTTCCGCAAGTGGAACAGGTTCTACCACGCACTTCGCCAGCCGAGTCTACTATTCCTTCTGAATCAAAGCTGAAAATGCGNCAAGTCAGCAAACAACGAAATACACGCGAAACCAAAATCCANTTGACAATCAACNTGGATGGCAGCGGTAAGGTTGCGGTGCGTTCTGGTATCAGCTACTTGGATCATATGCTGGAGCAGTTGGCCTTCCACGGCTTATTTGATCTGGAACTCCAGTGTGAGGGAGATCTGGAGGTAGATTGCCACCACACNGTCGAGGATATCTCTCTGACCCTGGGGGCTGCNGTTCTTGAAGCGCTGGGAGACAAGCAGGGGATCATTCGCTACGGCCAAATGTATGTGCCGATGGACGAGACCTTGGTGCGCACNGTGCTGGACTTGAGTGGTCGGCCGGATTTTNTATTCCAAGGAGAATTCNGTCAGCTAGCGATCGGTGCGCTGGACACCCAGATGATCNCGCACTTCTTCAAGTCCTTTGCGATTGCCTCGAAGACCACTCTCCACATGGCAATCCTGTANGGAGAGAATGACCACCACAAGTGTGAGGGGTTGTTCAAGTCCTTCGCCANGGCCTTGCGACAAGCCACGGAACTGGACTCAAGACGNGCTGGTGTCACTTCGACGAAGGGTGTGCTGTGAGCCTGANNGTGATCATNGANTACAAAGTCGGTAATCTGCACAACCTCAAAAACGCTCTGGACTACCTGAAGTTGCCGGTTGCGATCGTGGAAGAGCCGGAAGCCGTCCGTCAAGCAGATCGAATTCTCTTTCCTGGAGTAGGTGCCTTTGGCCCAGCAATGCAGCATCTNCGTGATTCTGGACTGCTGGAGGTGATGGAGGAGAAGGTCCAGTCTGGTACTCCNCTATTGGGCATCTGTGTCGGGGCTCAGTTNCTAATGGATCTAGGTCAGGAAAATGGTCCACATCAGGGCTTGGGATGGATTGCTGGAGAAGTCAGTCGCTTTGAGCACCANCTCAAAGTTCCACAGATCGGCTGGAACGAGGTCGAGNTCNGCAAGCCGGATCCATTATTTCAGGGATTGCGTAACGGCAGTTACTTCTANTTTGTGCANTCCTACCACCTGCGACCAAATGATCTAGAGGTNGTGCTAGGTGAGACGGAGTACGGCTATCCTTTTGCCTCGGCTGTTCGAAATGATAANGTCTGGGGGGTGCAGTTTCACCCGGAGAAGAGCCAGCAAGCGGGTTTGCAGCTACTGCAAAACTTCTGTACCTTGACTTGAGTACNNCTTCTCCAGTAGCTTCNACTNAGNTTGCNTGNACAACCNANTNNNCNAAACATTNCTNACAAGNCCGTCCANNTGGGCAGTCTTTTCCACTNTAACGGCCAACCNGAAAGGCAGCATGGCACTGGAACGAACTCTCTCGATCATCAAGCCCGATGGCGTCAAGCGTAACTTGATTGGCCAGATTTTTTCTCGCTTTGAAGCTAGCGACCTGCGCATTGTCGCAACCAAGATGCTACACCTCTCTCTGCGTGAGGCCGAAGGTTTCTACGCGGTGCACCGAGAACGCCCCTTCTACGGAGAGTTGACCAAGTTCATGAGTTCGGGACCCGTCATGGTTAGTGTGCTGGAGGGAGACAACGCCATCAACCTTCATCGTGATGTGATGGGCGCTACCAACCCGGCCCAGGCGGCTGAGGGAACAATTCGTAAGGACTTTGCCCTGAGCATCGGTGAGAACACGGTCCATGGTTCTGATGCCCCGGAGACGGCAGCAACAGAGATTGCTTACTTCTTCGCAGGCACGGAGATCGTCAATAGCGCTAGTTGATGCTTTTCTGGAGAGACTTTTTCCAATTCGGATTGAAAAGGACTGGTTTTCTCACCAAGACTTCGCTACGTTGCGGGCTCAGAATTTGAATTTCGCTAATGATATCTGTTCCAGAACTATATGACTGAAACGAAAAAAGCATTTCGTCTCCTCTTTGTTGGAGTAGTGGTCAGCATTGCTGTAGGAGTCTTCTCCGTAGCGGTATTGTTGCCAATTCTACCTGATATTGATCGAGACCGTTATCCAGAGAACCTGCAGCAGCAGGGTAACTAATTCCTTGGTTGGGCCCCATGGAGGGCTGCCATCAGGCCAGGAATTTTGGAAGGATGGAGAGTTTTTGCCTGCGCCTGCAGGCTGTTCTTAGATTCTGATGAAAAGAGACTGCGTTGAATCAGATAAAATGATTTTGTCGGAAATCAGCTTGTCTGAATACCTCTTGACCTTTCTCTTGAATCCAAGATACTTTCGTCCTTTGTTGTCCAATCTCTGTCGTGCGCTTGCGAGGAGCACGGACGAAAGGGATTGGCCGCATTCTGTTCGCGCAGTTCCAGCGAGGTTGCTGCCAGCAGAATCGATCAGGCGGGACGAGCCCGTGGGATGTGGGCAAGCTCGGAAAGATGACAGACGCCTTGGACAGCCCGTCCAAGCGCCAGATTCCTTGGCCCCCCTGCGTTGGGTTCGTCTTTCGACCGATTTTTCTGGTTTTAGAATAAAAAAACTGTGTTTGGCACGAACGTTGTAGCATGTAAGTTAAGGAGCCCGGAAAACGGAAAGCCACTTTGGCAAGAGGCTGATTTTGCTTCTCCTTTTTCGGCATTCACTTACAGTTGCAAGGCCGGCCCAAAGCACCTGTTTTTAAAGATGTCGACGAAAGTTGACTGCTTGTCCCCTGCTGCCAGGCGATCGGGGCGGGCAACCAACCGATTCCTAACTTTGTAAGGAGTAGTATGAAAAAGTTTAAAAGCCTGATGTTGGCCGCACTCGCTTCCGCCGCACTGGCAGCCCCTAGTTTTGCAGACGGGCACAGCTTGAAATCAAGTGGTGAGGTCGTTGTTAATATGAGCTATTCGAGTTCAACGCCAGATGGTGGTGACACTACCACAGTTCAGAAGACAGGCATTGGTGATGTCAACATGAAATTATCACAAGACATCTGGGGTATCGAATTCAATAAAGATGATGGAGGCGATGGCAAAGTTCACGTTAATTTTGAAGCAACTGCTTCCTCAGGAGACAATACAGTCACGGGATCCGGAAAGATTGAAAATCTCTTCGGTGAAACAGGCTATGGAGATATTTTCATCAAAGGTGCTAATAAGACTTTGTCTGTGAAAATCGGCAAATTTGGAAACTCTGAAAACTACAATGGAGGAATGGGGAATTTCCGCGCTTCTGATTTCGGAGTTGGGAATGCTGAGCACATCACCGTTAGCGGCTTCATGGGTCTTCAAGCTGATGTTGATGCAGGTGATATAGACATTGAGCTTGCAGTGCCTTGGATGGAA
>NYVT01000086.1:0-40353 GCA_002684675.1 Deltaproteobacteria bacterium | reverse complement strand
AACAAAAATCCTGGGTAGAACCTGGAGGTCTGCCGAGAGATTTATTGGCAAGACGTCTTCACATCTTGGGACGCAATCTCTCTCTATCTTATAAAGAACCGCTCACCATTCTAAGAGGAAAGGGAGTCTACCTGGTTGATGCTCTCGGGCGTCGCTTTGTTGACTGTGTGAACAATGTTGCTCATGTCGGGCACTGCCATCCAAAGGTTGTCGACGCCCAGAGAAAACAGAGTGGCTTACTCAACACAAACACCCGCTACCTTCACCCTGAACTCATCAGGTACGCAGAGCGCTTGTGTAGCCTGCTTCCTGAGCCACTGAACGTCTGCTTCTTGGTTTGTACTGGCAGTGAGGCCAATGAACTGGCGCTACGGCTAGCTCAAGTCTATACCCAAGCTCAGGGGGTGGTGGTAGTGGACGTCGGCTATCATGGGCATACCAAATCTCTCATCGACTTGAGTCCGTACAAGCACAATGGCCCTGGTGGAAAAGGAGCACCGGACTGGGTACGGACTACTAACATGCCTGATTTGTTTCGTGGAGTGTACAGGGAACATCACCCAGATCCAGGCACAGCCTACGCTGAAAAAGTCATTGAGCACGCACAATCACTGGCAACATCCAGATCTGGATTAGCTGGGTTTATTTGTGAATCTATTCTGAGTTGTGGAGGACAGATCGTGCTTCCAGAGAATTATCTACAGACCGCTTATGCAGGAGTTCGTAGGCTTGGAGGACTGTGTATAGCCGATGAAGTGCAAGTCGGTTTTGGTAGAGTGGGAAAAACCTTTTGGGGATTTGAACTACAGGGAGTCGTTCCAGATATCGTTACTCTTGGGAAACCGATTGGCAATGGACATCCCCTCGCAGCTGTGATCACCACTGCCGAAATTGCAGAAGGCTTTGCCAACGGAATGGAATACTTTAACACCTTTGGTGGAAATCCTGTCTCTGCGGCAGTGGGTAACGCCGTACTGGATGTGATTGAAGAGGAAGACCTCCAAAAACATGCACTGANCTTNGGGGATTATCTGCTTGAACGCTGGCAGGGAATATCAAAGTGGTGTCCGGCTCTGGGACAAGTTCGTGGAGAGGGTCTATTTCTTGGGATGGAGTTCGTTGCTGATCCCTTGCAGAGAGTACCTTGTGCAGCCCGAGCGAGTTATGTCGTGGAACGTATGAAAGCACAGGGATTCTTGCTCAGTACAGATGGACTGGATCACAATGTAATCAAGTTCAAACCCCCACTAGTTTTTCCAGAATCTGAAGCAGAACGGCTTTGTAAGAATNTCGAACAGATACTCCAGGAAGTCCCTCTGCAGCTAGCTGAAAGAGATTAACAAACTCCTGTGTAGGTTTGCAATCTCAGATACCTGTCTTATCAGGCATCAAAGGTTGGAACCTGCCAATGAGCCAAACCTTCCAAGACACCCTTCGCATAATTTTGCTGCGCTTGGTAGAACTGCTCCGCTNGAAATTTCTGCAAATATTCTTTCACTTCTGGACGAGCATTTCCAACGAGTATACCTCGGAAACCTTCATCAAACATTGACTGATCGTTACCGCTGTCCCCNGCAACGATTGTATTAGCTTCCTGCCATTTCAGTAATTCTAGCAGGTAGCGCAGCGCTTTCCCCTTATTGACCATCCCTGGCAAAATATCGACATAGTAGTTCTCNCCAAAGGCCGCGCAGATCACTTGGTAACGTCCNACAGGCTCCACCATACGCCTTGAAATTTCGGCTAGCCACCCAAGCGGCTGTTTNGGATCCGTGATCGCGTACGAGACCTTGTATGGAGTCTGACAATTAACAGCCTCCAGGCTNATCACTTNATTTAAGTCAATCAATCGCTGATGAACTTCCTCCNCACAGAAGCCAAACTCCTCAAGTTGCAGTTGCCAATCGNGAATGGGTGTTGAGAAACTTTCAAAAGGAGGTAAATAAAGTTCGGCTCCAGTTTGAGCGATGACCGCATCAGGTTTCGGAAGCNCCTCGTGCGTCAAGCCGTGGAGCACATCAGGATAGGGTCTACCTGTGCAGAACAGCACCNGANCCTGATCAGCTTGTTGGAGACGTTCGAGTTTTTGCCCAAGTTTACGTAACGACGGCAAATCTCCAGTGAGGGTAAAGTCNATGTCAAATACGAGATTCCAAGTCAGCATTCGATACCAGTTAGTAGTGGTTTGATTCAGATNTTTGATTAGCTCAAAGNCCCTGCATGAAGAACGCCCTAACATAGCGGATAACTTTGTCTTCTATTCAGGAATAGTTTAGCAGGAAAGGCCACAAGTAAATTTGAGCATAGCGCTTGCAGCTAGTTTGTGATATAATATTGAGCTTTTGCTATTTTCCTAGACTGGAACTNTTTGCANATTGGGGTAATTTTCTATGGATTTCTTTATTCGCGAGGCTTGGGCTCAGGATGCGGCTGTAGGCGGTGGCGACACAACTGCTATGCTAGTACAGTTTGGCCCCCTCATTCTGATCTTCGCCATCTTTTATTTTTTAATCATTCGACCACAGCAAAAGCGCCAAAAAGAATTGCGAGCCATGCTGAATGCCTTGAGNAAGGGCGATAAAGTCGTGACGAATTCTGGTATTCACGGCACGATCTTTAAGCTCGGAGAAGACACGATCACCGTAGAAATTGCTGACAAAGTCAGNATTCAGATGGANCGTGGGCAAGTTTCCCGTGTTGTGCAGAAGGCCAAGGATGCCAGTGCCTCCGACAATGAATCCAAGGAAGAGTCTTGAGCNGACTTTCNTCGATACTCTTAAGTTTTCAGAATTAAATAAACACCACCCATGAATGTACGTGTCAAAGGCTTACTAATTCTGTTGGTCTTTGCGGCAGCTATTTTTTACAGCNTGCCCACATATAAAGCCTACCAGCCTGGGGTAGACNCTCAAAACCATCCAAATCGTGTGAATCTGGGGCTAGATCTCCAAGGGGGAATGTACCTCGACATCGAGATCAAGGTTGAAGAAGCCGTTAAAGAAACGGTTAGCCGTACCGCCCAGGAGTTGGAGGATTTGCTGCTNGACAACTACGTCAAATTTGTCGAAGTCCGCCAAGAGAATAACGTCGTTATCTTAGAGATGGAAAAAGGGGAGACCGTCAATCTAACTGAATCTCCNTACGATCGCTTATTAGTTCAGTTCNCCCCNGCAGAGCAACCCAATAACANGACAACGTTGACGCTCCTTCCTGAAGAGTTAACTCGCATTCAGGAGAATGCAATCACACAAGCTCTGGAGGTCTTGCGTAATCGCATTGACAGCCTGGGAGTCAGTGAACCCACCCTNCAACGCCAGGGGGATAATAGCATCATCATCCAACTTCCCGGTTTGAAAGACAGAGCACAGGCGATCGAACTGATTGGCCCTCANGCTGTTCTNGAGTTTCGTATTGTTAACGATGACGCTACCCCAGCTGCCTATAATCGCTACACCGAAGTTGTTCGATATGAGGAAATNCGNGACCCCGTCACACAGGAAGTTCTATCCCGCAACCCTTACGTATTGAACAAAGANGTCTTGNTGACTGGGGAGTACATTCGAGATGCTCGGGTGCGTTTTGATCAGCAAACCAATCAACCTTACGTTTCTCTTTCCTTTGATTCGATTGGCGCCGATCGCTTCGCAAAATTGACTGAAAGGAATCGGGGCAAACGTCTGGCAATTGTTTTAGATGACAAGGTTCAGTCAGCACCTGTGATCAGAGAGAAAATTAGCGGTGGAGAAGCATCAATTTCAGGCCAGTTTACTACAGAAGAAGCTGGCAACCTCTCTATAGTACTTCGTTCGGGTTCTCTGCCAGCCCCTATTGAAATTCGAGAAGAACGCACTGTGGGTGCCTCCCTCGGTGAAGATTCAGTTGAGCAAGGCCTTANCTCGCTACTACTTGGCGGGCTTCTAGTCCTGATTTTTATGATGATCTATTATCGGCTNGCCGGTGTCTTCGCCGCATTCGCTCTAGTCTTCAATCTTTTGCTAATCATAGCTGTCTTGGGTGGGGTCGGAGCCACCTTAACGCTGCCCGGCATGGCAGGAATTGTATTGACAACAGGTATGGCTGTTGATGCGAATGTCTTGATTTTCCAAAGAATTCGAGAAGAACTNGCAAAAAGNAACAACTTGCGTAGCTCAATCAATGAAGGTTTTGATCGAGCTTTCAAAACCATCCTCGATGCCAATGTTACAACGCTCTTCGCAGCCCTAGCCTTGCTACAATTTGGAACAGGTCCCATTAAGGGATTTGCCGTCACACTATCTCTGGGGATTCTCTCCAGTATGTTTACCGCTATCGTCGTCACTCGGTTCTTCTTCGAAATGATCTACCTGAATCGCAAGCAACTTAAAGCCATCAGCATCTGAAACATGCTCTCTCAACCATTTCAAATCCGCTTTCTCGAAAAGCGACGCTATACCGTCTATCTGTCAATTTTCTTGGTTCTCAGCACTTTTCTATCTGTGCTACTNCACGGAGGCTTGAATTATGGAATTGACTTCCGAGGGGGAACCAACGTGCAGATTCGCTTNGACAGCGAACCTGACCTGAATCAATTGCGCGAGTTATTCGCCAGTCAGGGTTATGACAGCATCATGTTGCAGACCTTTGGAGCCGAAGAAGATCGAGAGATCCTACTGGGATTACCAATTGATAGTTCGTTGGGAACCGGGGAATCCCTGACAACCAACCTGCAACAAATTCTTCAGAACGCCAACACCAACCCAGAGATTCGACGTGTCGAGACCATTGGGCCAAAAGTTGGTGACGAACTGAAAGAAGANGCTCTNCTGGCTGTTTTGATAGCCTTGGGATTAGTACTCATATACATCAGCATTCGCTTTCAGTGGCGATTTGGAGTCAGTGCCGTGGTTTGCCTCCTACACGATGTACTTGCTGTTGTCGGAGTGTTCTCGTTGTTCGACAAGGAATTNAACCTAACCATCATTGCAGCTTTGCTGACGGTAGTCGGGTANTCTCTGAACGATACAATCGTCGTTTTCGACCGTGTTCGGGAAAATATCGCTAAATTCCGCAAGCNCGAGACTGAAGAACTGTTGGATCTCAGCATCAATGAGACTCTTAGCCGAACCTTACTGACCTCTGCCACAACCTTATTCGTTGTGATCATGTTGCTGCTCTTCGGCGGAGAAATTATCCATGATTTCGCTTTCGCTTTATTCGTGGGAATTCTTGTTGGGACCTACTCCTCTATTTATGTAGCGAGCCCGATCTTTCTATTGCTTCAGGAAAAAGCCCCACCCAAACCGGCAACACCAAGTACCACAGAGCTATCCAAGGAAAGTCAATGACAGAATCCTCCAATCCAGGCTTCCAGCANATCGCAATTGTTGGACTGGGCCTGATTGGTGGTTCCCTCGCACTNGATCTTCGGCGGCTACATTTNGCAGAACACCTGCTGGGCTATGACCANCGTTCTCATCATTGTGAGGAAGCNCTTCATCGTAACCTGATTGATTCTGTCTCAATGCATTTTGATGAAAAACTCNGCCATGTGGATCTAGTNATTCTAGCAACCCCGGTCAGTAGTTTTCCACAAGTCCTCCACTCTATCCGGTCTCAACTTGGCCCNCNTACGCTGTTGTCCGATGTCGGCAGTGTGAAATCACCTCTCTTGTCAACAATCCAGGACTACCCTGAATTGATTCCAAGATTTGTGGGCGGACATCCGATTGCTGGTGGTGAACGCTTTGGGCCCACCAGCGCACGGACCCACCTTTTTGAAGGGAAGCGTTTCATCCTCACNCCTAGTGATGCAACTCCTCTGAAAGTCACTCAGCGACTCCAACTTNTCTGGGAAGCGCTTGGAAGCAATGTTACTGTAATGAATGCGGCACAACACGATCAGATCTTCGCTGCAGTCAGCCACTTACCACACCTGATCGCCTATGCCAGCATCCAGGCCATAATTGGTTCCGACCAAGAGGAAGTACTTCGGTTTTCTGGGGCTGGACTCAAGGACTTCTCTCGAATCGCTTCTTCCAGTCCAGAAATGTGGACGGACATNTTTCTNGAGAACAAAGAGCACCTGCTACCCAGACTTCGTCATCTAAAGGAATTGTTGGGACAATTGGATGATCACCTTGAACATGCAAACCGAGAAAAATTGCAACAATTTCTACAGCAAGCAAAGTTTGCAAGAGATCAGTGGATTGGCTAGGNAATACACCTGAAAAAACTTGTGCTTTTNCCTNTTGAGTCTCATCTTTTATCGTTTTATCTCGTAGATTTAAGCCGACGATCATGATCGGTTGCAAATCGACTCATTGTGCTACCNAGAAGGTAGTCGTTCCTTGTCCCATGTCGTTGTAAACTCCTATGAAAGTTCAGGTTCAGGATCTCGGAAAATTGCGTCGCGAAATGCAGATTGAAATTCCTTTCGATGAGATCCGAGGGGAATATCAACAAGTAAAGGATCAGCTGCGCAACACCCGCCTGCGCGGATTCCGTCCTGGCAAGTTTCCCAAAGGCTGGATGAAAAGCCGATTCCGTAGTTCAATGACCTACGAGATCCGCGAACGGTTGTTTCCTCAATTTTATTCAAAAGCTCTTCAATCAGAGAATTTGATTCCAGCAGTTCCACCAACATCGTTGAATATTGACTTTGATGAAAAGAAGCCCCTGAGCTTCAAGGTCGAGTTGGAAATTGCACCGACACTTCCTGAAATTGACTACGACAAGCTGGCCCTGGAAGAACAGGAACTTGATGAGGTCACTGATCAGGATATCAACGACATGCTCCAGCAGCTTCGTCGTGCTCGCTCGGTTCGGGAACCTAAGGAAGCTGGTGTAGTGGAGAAAGGGAATTTGTTGACTTTTGACGCTCGTGGCACTTTGGATGGAGAGCCCCTGCCAGAGGAGCAACAGATTGAAAAATCTGAGTTTGAAGTAGGGGGTGAATTTTTCACTGAGTTCAGCGAGGCCGTTTTGGGGATGGCTGTTGAAGAAACAAAAACCGTTACTTTGGAAATGGGCTCTACCTTCAATGATGAATTGCAGGGAAAAAGTGCAGAGTTTGAAATCGCTATCCACAGTATCGAATTACTGACTCTGCCGGAGTTAGATGAAGAATTTTTCAAGTCCTATGGGCACGATACTGAAGAAGACCTACGCAAAGCTGTTCGTGAGATGCAGTCAGAGAACAAGAAAAACAATCGCATGACAGACTATCGGGAACAGCTTTTGCCGCAACTCGTGAGACAAATTGAGGATATTGATCTACCGGAGAGCAGTATTACGGAGCGAGAAAAAGCAATAAAAGAAGAAAAAAATGAAGCTGGAGAAGAACTGACTGAAGAGCAAATCAGCCAAAGGCTGGAAGCACATCGTGATCGATTACGCAGAGATTTTTTGGTAGATCACATCTTCCGTAGCGCTGCTCTAAAGCTGGACGAAGCAACACTAGCCAATCGTTTCTCCAATGCTGCTGGGATGATGGGGCTTTCTGCACAAGATTTTTATAATCATCGATATGGCCGGGTGTTGATGAATTCGATGGTCACAGAGCTACGTGGTGAGCAGGCACTGAACCATATCATCGACAAGCTGGTTGGTCCAGAGATCTCGAGTGAGGCATCAGAAAATAAAGAAGAAAAGCAAGAGATTGCAGCTGAGCAAGACTGAACCGAACGAACTAACCCCAAATCAAGAGCGAGCCGATGCCACTCATCCCGATGGTCGTCGAACAAACCAATCGAGGGGAGAGATCCTATGACATCTATTCACGACTGCTCAAGGATCGTATCGCCTTCATAGGCACCCCAATCGATGATAATGTTGCCAACNTGATGATCGCACAGTTGCTGTTCCTTGAAGCAGAAGATCCNGAGAGTGATATNTCTTTGTATATCAACTGCCCAGGTGGNCTNGTCTCAGCGGGATTGGCGATTTATGACACCATGCAGTACCTCCGNCCCCANGTGCAAACNATNTGNATTGGTCANGCTGCTAGTATGGGNGCTATTCTTCTCGCNGCAGGAGCNCCNGGNAAAAGATATGCNCTTCCCAACTGTCGGATCATGATTCACCAGTTGATGGGTGGTTTCTCTGGACAAGCNGAGGACATTGACATACAGGCNCGGGAGATNGTACGCTTAACGGGCACNNTAAATGANNTNCTTGCCAAACATACTGGTAAAGATGCAGGACAAATAGAGCAGGATACNCAGCGTGACTACTATTTNTCTGGAGAGGAAGCCAAANNATANGGCCTCGTAGACCATGTAATGACCAAGCGTGAAGAACCACCTGCTTCAAANAATAGNTGATTGTANCACCAACCACTNTTTNCCATTTGCTGAGCTTCAGACCCAATTGAATGATGTTTGGGTCTTAACAATCATGGAGTCAGTATGAGCAACCAGAAAGACGCACCATTGCGCTGCTCATTCTGTGGAAAAACACAGGATGAGGTAAAAAAGATNATTGCAGGGCCCGGCGTCTANATCTGTGATGAGTGCATAGAACTGTGCAACGACATCATGGAAGAGGAGTGGCAGCGTGAACGAGCAATGGATGATTCTGAACAAGTACTGTTGAAGCCTGCTGATATTAAGGATGTGCTGGACAACTATGTGATNGGTCAGCAGTTTGCCAAGCGTGTGCTTTCTGTGGCAGTTCACAATCACTACAAGCGTATTCATGCAAATCTGCACGATAGTGAAGTAGAGTTGCAGAAGAGCAATATTCTGTTGATTGGTCCAACAGGTACAGGAAAAACCTTATTGGCTCAGACCTTAGCCAAGATTCTGAACGTACCTTTTGCAATGACTGACGCAACGACGCTGACNGAAGCCGGCTACGTTGGAGAAGATGTCGAGAATATTGTACTGAAGCTCCTGCAAGCCGCTGACTATGATACGGAACGTGCAGAACAGGGAATCATCTACATAGACGAAATTGATAAGATTACACGCAAGAGTGACAACCCTTCTATCACTCGCGATGTTTCAGGCGAGGGCGTACAGCAGGCNTTACTAAAGATTATTGAAGGCACNACCGCCAACATTCCTCCTCAAGGGGGACGCAAGCATCCACAGCAAGAGTGTGTCCAGGTCGACACATCAAATATCCTCTTCATCTGTGGTGGTGCTTTCGTCAATCTCGATCAAATCATCAAGCGACGGATTGGAGATCAGGCCATCGGTTTTGGCAGTAAGATTCAAGACAAGATTCAAGANGCAGATTTATTGCGACAGTTNGAGCCGGAAGATNTACTGAAGTATGGTNTGATTCCAGAATTTGTAGGCAGACTCCCTGTCATAAGCACACTGCATNATTTGGAAGAAGAACATCTGATTCAAATTCTGGTTGAGCCAAAGAACGCCTTGATTCGCCAGTACCAGAAGCTTTTTGAGTTAGAAAACGTAAAGCTGTCTTTCACAAAAGGTGCTTACAAAGTGATTGTTCAAGAGGCAATCAAGCGTAAAACCGGCGCTCGTGGTCTGCGCTCGATTCTCGAGAAAGCCATGCTAGACATNATGTACGAAACTCCCTCGAACAGTANCATNCAAGAAGTTATAATCAGCGAAAATACGATTACTCAAGATGTGCCTCCCAAGTTGATCATGCGGCAATCTGCCGATAATAACCGAAAAATGAAGGTTAGTTAGCCCTGTCCAATTCATGCCCCAAAAACCAATAGACGTATATGGTATCGGTAATCCATTAATGGACCTGCTGGTACACATTCCAGCGAGTTTCCTTGAGAAACAGGAACTGGAAGCCAATCGTATGTACCTGGTTCACCAGGAACGCCAACAAGAGTTGATTGAGGAGNTGCAGTCTNGTCAAAACGAAGTGNTCTCCGCTCCAGGGGGATCGGCAGCCAACACAATGAGTGGGCTNGCACTGATTGGCAGTAACGTAGCGTATACCGGTAAGCTGGGCCAAGACGCTTTGGGGCAACTGTATGAACAATTATTGGCAAAAGAAGGAGTCACGACTCNCTTTGGCTTTGGGGAGGGTAGTAGCGGGAGTAGTCTGATCTTGGTTGGAGAGGACGGTTCTCGCACNATGAACACCTTTCTGGGGATGTGCCAGGAATTACATCCCAGCGACATTGATGCTGAGTTGATGCAGCAGGCCCGCTACCTGTACATCGAAGGATATCTATGGGACACAGAAATTCAGCAGGATGCTGTCAGTCAAGCGATTGGCCTCGCCAAGAAACACGGTACAAAGGTNGCTCTCAGTCTCTCAGACCCATTCTGTGCTCAGCGTCACCAAGAAGCATTTCATCGGCTGGTTCGTGAAGATGTCGATCTGCTCTTCTGCAACCAGGAAGAGGCTTTTGCACTGCTAAACACTGAGATCTCGCAGGAAGCTCTGGAATACCTGGCTACCCAAGTGGAGACAGTTGCTTTTACGATGGGGGCCCGTGGGGCCTTAGTATGCGAACAACGTGAGATGTTCTATATTGATCCTCGGCGAGTAAATGTAGTTGATACGACGGGAGCAGGTGATGCTTTNGCGGCAGGATTTTTGTACGGTCTGACACATGAAAAGAGCATTTTTGAAAGTGGTGTGCTTGCCACNGCTATGGCTGCTGAAGTGATCCAGCGCATGGGTCCTCGNCTAGACAGAGCCATCAAAGNGAAAATGCAGATCCTTTTCGGCTCTCACAACTGATCCCACCTTCATCTTNTCTNTACCCATGAAGCTTCCNGAGTTGCTAGCNCCTGCCGGGAGCCTAGAGCGCCTGAAAGTCGCCGTTCTTTACGGCGCCAACGCTGTCTATCTCTCTGGGCATCGTTTCGGGCTGCGCAGNGGTGCAGATAATTTCACTGATACTGAAATCATNGANGGNNTGCAGTTCGCTCATCAGCANGATGCCAAGGTCTTTGTTGTCCTNAATGCGTTCCCACATGACCAAGATCTCAAAGAGATGCCAGAATACGTGATCTGGCTGGAGCAGCAAGNTGTCGATGCCGTTATTGTTTCAGATCTGGGAACTTGTNCGCTGATTCATCAACACNCCAACATTCCAATTCACCTTTCTACCCAAGCGTCCTGCCTNAATTCTTGGGCGGCTCAAGCTTGGAAAAATCTGGGAGTTCAGCGCCTCATTCTGGGAAGGGAGGTATCTGTTCAGGAAGCCGGATGGATTCGGCATAAGGTAGGAATCGCTGTGGAACTGTTCATTCATGGTTCGATGTGCATGGCCTACTCTGGTAACTGTGTCATCTCGAACTATACCGCTGGCAGAGACAGCAACCGGGGTGGCTGTATTCAAAGTTGTCGGTTTCATTACGATATTCAAGAAATCAACAAAGAAGAGACCTACAAAACTTCTTTTATGAGTTCCAAGGACCTGCGGGGTCTGGAGCAGTTACCTCAATTTTTCGAGCAAGGAATTGACAGCCTAAAAATTGAAGGTCGAATGAAAAGTAACCTCTACGTTGCCACAACGACTCGTGTTTATGCACAGGGTTTGAAAATTTGTGCAAATGAACCACCTCCACTCTGGCAAAGCCGCCTGCAGGAGCTAACCCAGGAATTGGAACGAATTCCACATCGAGGCTACACAGAGGCTTCTTTAAACACACCAGCTGGACATGACAGCATTTATCCGGGCCATCGTAACGGAAATCAACCTTATGAGATCACCGGGACAGTACTAGCAACATCTGAAAATTTTCTGACACTGTTAGTTCAGAACCCCTTCACTGCCGGAGAATCTCTAGAATTTATAACTTTCGCAGGTGACACTATTTTGCTGAATACTTCTGGACTTCTGGACATCCAACAACGACCACTGAATCGCGCCAAACCCAACAGCCTTGTCTTGCTACCAAGTATTCCTCAGATCAAACCGTTGAACTTGGCTCGTCGACAAGCTGCCTAAAGTCAACGTCGAATTGCAAAATCCACCAACTTATCACCTACTGCATCTCTCTGTACATCTACAGAAGTAACTTTTGAATATGCAGGTCCTCGTTTACAATGCTCCACAAGTTGACCCAATAGTGCCTCTTCACCTTGAATCAAAACCTCTACACTGCCATCGGGGCAATTCCAAACAGACCCTACCAACCCCAATCTAGTTGCCTCTTGACGTACAAAGTGGCGAAAACCAACTTCTTGCACGACTCCTACAATCTTCAATTTGTACTGCAACATTCCTATTCCTCCTATTGATCACTGACTCCACGGAATAGCTAAACCTGCCATTTGCCCCAATATTTCTGGACAAATCTCTCAACTAGGATCTTATCTCCAGATTACCACCTTGGTAAGCGATCCTGATATTTTTGACGTACCGCTACCTCCACACCATTTTGCAGCAATAGCAACTCTATGTAAGAACCTTTTCTAACCTTTGCTCCAATCGACCTGCCAAATTGATAAAACGTTTATCATAGCGAGCAAAGTCTCCGTGCTTCACTTTTTGAAGCTTTGTAAATTAACGACGATTTATCCTTGAATAGACAGTCCGTTCCTCATTAGCCAAGCGTTTTAAATAACGCTGACGTGAAGCATAAATGCTCCAGATGCCAATCTTTTCTTCATAGGCTCGTGCCGCAGCAATTAAATATCTGTCAAAATTTCTGGGCAACTGGTAGCGAGCATCAAAGAAGCTATGACCCAGACCGATGAGCGGCAAATTAAGTTCGGTATCTTCAGCCTGTAATAGCCCTAAAGCCTGCTTATAGAGATCTCTTGGAAACTGAGGAGAAACCCAGAGTTGCAAGGGTCTATTTTGCAATCAGCCCTTGAGAAAATTCCTAGCTGACAAACCAAATTGTAGGTCCTGACTCTTATAGGATTGACTCAGCTCCAGAGTATTAACAAATAGTAACTGGATTTTCTCTTCGGACTCCGTGTAATTGTTACGAGTCCAATCAACGTAAAAGGTGTCTCCATCAACTACCCTGACCATCGAAGGTGCAATGATCTGTGCGCAAAAGACAGGCACAAATCAAATATACTTTTTACAAGGAAGCACCCCCACATAAATGCAGTACTCTCTATGCTTTCAAAAAAACTTTTAAATCTAATTTTGCAACTAATAACACAGCTCCACATTTTTGAAAAACCCTTAGGCAGATTATGCACCAAAAAGCTCACCCAACTGAAGATTCTATGGATCTATATATGCTTTATTTTAGGGAATACTGGAGATAGAAACATGCTTTGGAAGCAGACAAAATACCTTGCAGTCTAGAAGTGTGACTGTTAGGTTGATTTCAATTTTTTCTTCATCTGAACCAACCACATCCTGCTTCATTTGACATACCCTCCGCCAATTTCCATTTACAGGCTTCTCATGCGATCCATTTCGCGACTGCGCCGATCGATCGGTCGCTCGTTCCTACTTTTGCTCGCTGTCTCCATGGCTCCTTCCTTAACTCTCGGTGCCGAAGGTCTCTCCGACGGCCTATATGCCGATCTGGAAACCAATCGAGGTCGAATTCTACTGAAACTCTTTTACAAGCGAGTACCGAGAACAGTTGCAAATTTTGTGGGTCTTGCTGATGGAACACAGTCTTGGAATGATCCAATTTCTGGAGACTCACGCAAGAGCAAGTTCTACGATGGCTTGACCTTTCACCGGGTCATTGCCGACTTCATGGTTCAAGGTGGTGATCCATTGGGCACTGGCAGTGGAGGTCCCGGGTATCGCTTTGCCGATGAATTCCACCCGGAGTTGCGGCATAATAAGCCCGGTATTCTCTCGATGGCTAATGCCGGACCTGATACTAATGGAAGCCAATTCTTTATCACCCATAAAGAAACTCCCTGGCTAGATGACAAGCACTCCGTTTTTGGCGAAGTTGTTGAGGGCATGGATGTGGTCAACACAATTGAGAAAGGAGACCGAATCGAGCAAATGCGAATCGTAAGGCAAGGGTCTGATGCCGAGGCCTTCGACGAAATGGCGGTCATCTCCAAAGCTGATGCCACAAGGCAGGCTTTGTCAGAGCAAAACCGAAAAGATCTCCCTGAAGCCAGTTCAGAGCTTGATACCTCTCGTGTGCCACAACCCGACCAACCTATTGCTTCCAAAGTAGCCCTAGAGATGCTTGTGATTGGTTATCAGGGTGCTCGTATTCCAAAGCAGGATCTCTACTACGACCGAGAAGGAGCTGCTGAGGTTAGCGCAAAGTTAGCTGACCTCGCTCGTCGTAAGGGAGCAGATTTCAGTGAATTGGTTGATCGCTTTACGGATCTGCCAGAGCAAACCCGTATCCCAATGATTGATCAGGCCAACCCACAATTACCACCATTCCTTAAACCAGCCTTCTCACTGTTGGAAGGTCAGATCAGTGATCCAGTCGAAACTCCGCTTGGATTCTTGATCTTCAAACGCGTATCACTGGAATTAATTACAGCGAGTCATGTACTGATTTCCTACCAGGGAGCACTACGATCTGAACAAAGTCGCAGCAAGGATGAGGCAATGCAGCTTGCCCAACAACTGCTTGCAGAGATTCAAGATGGTCGTGATTTTGCGGAAGTCGCTAAAGAGCATTCAAATGGACCGTCTGCTCCACAAGGTGGGGTGTTGGGCGAGTTCCCCCGAGGAATGATGGTACCTGAATTTGACCAAGCAGCCTTCACCTTGGAACCCAATACGGTCAGTGAAGTGGTTGAGACTGCATTTGGTTTCCACATCATCAAACGCATCCAATAGAATTGTATGCTGGAGCAAATTACCACTGCCGCCATTGTGATCATTGGCAACGAGATACTTTCGGGCAAAGTGAAGGATGAAAACTCCTATTATCTCTGTCGTGAATTGCGTGATCTTGGAGTGGAGGTTCGTTCCGTCGTGACCATCCCCGATGAGACCGAAACGATCGGTAATGTTGTCCGGCAGGCTTCTGAAAAATACACTTGGGTCTTTACCAGCGGAGGCATTGGCCCCACGCACGATGATCTAACGGTCCCTTCGATTGCGGCAGGTTTTCAAACCCCGCTGGTCCGTTCGGAAAAGCTAGTAAAGCTGATCAGTGGCTACTACGGGAAAGAAGTGAATGAAGCCCATTTGAGAATGGCCATGATTCCAGAGGGCTCAGAGCTTCTGTTTGACGAGAGCAAGCGAGTCTCTCAAATACTCTTCCATAATATTCTGATCTTTCCAGGAATACCCCGACTGCTTCAGCGAAGATTCCAAACCTTTCGGGAACGCTTCCGTAACAATCCCATCTATCTACACCAAATTTTCCTGAATTGTGATGAAGGTCAGATTGCACATCTACTGGACCAAACTCTCGCTACCTACCCAGAGCTACAACTAGGCTCCTACCCACGAACCGAGGAGGAAGAGGAACACGAGGTGAAGCTAACCTTAGAATCGAGAGAAGCCGTCTGTTTGCAGGAAGCAGCCAATTACCTGCTTGAACGCATCCCTCCCCAGTTTATTTTGCGTAACGAATCTCCAACCTAAAACCTACTGATGAATTTCCGACAACTAGCGGAGCAGTTTAGAGATCGTGGTCCTCTCTTACACATTATTCTAGATGGCTGGGGAGTCGGTCCACCTGATAAAACCAATGCGCTCCACAAAGCTTCTCTGCCAATCTTTAAACAAATCACGGAGCAGTATCCTTACACCCAACTTTGGACGCATGGTACATACGTTGGCTTACCTGGTGATAATGATCTCGGTGGTTCTGAAGTCGGACACATGACCCTGGGCGCTGGAATCGTCAAGGAGCAAGGTCCCTCTTTGATCAAACGTATGATCGACAGTGGGGATCTCTTCGAAAGTCCAGTACTCCAGAAGTTGACCAACAATTGTCTCCAGCACGATACACCTCTCCACCTTCTTGGTTTACTCTCCAACGGTAATGTTCACAGCCACATTGATCATACCATTGCCTTGATTGAACATGCCTTCAAGCATGGTCTTCGTCGTTGTTATGTACATGCTTTGTTGGATGGTAGGGATGTTGCGATTCAATCAGCACTGGACTACACCGAACAGTTGGAGTCTCTCTTCCATCAACTCAAAAGCCAGCGTCCTGCAATCGAATACGGTTTTGCCAGTGCAGGCGGACGAGAAAAGATCACAATGGATCGGGATCAGAACTGGTCTAAAATTCAACTCGGCTGGAATCTACATGTTCATGGGAAGGGAGAGCATCAATTCACATCAGTTCGTGAAGGGATTGAACATTTTCGCCAGCAGTTTCCAGACATCATCGACCAAGATCTACCTGGATTTTCAATCGTGCGGCACGGAAAGCCTGTCGGGCCGATCCAAGACCACCACAGCCTCATCTTCACTAATTTTCGGGCAGACCGAGCGATTGAGTTTACTCATGCGATTTTGGATGATTCCTTCCCACATTTTGATCGAGGATTACGGCCTCAGATCCACTACGCTGGGATGATGACCTATGATCAAGACCTATATCTTCCGCCAGACTACCTTGTCGGGACATCCAAAGTTGAAAATCCCTTTGGCAAGCGAATTCTAGAAAAGGGATTGCGACAATTCAGGCTGACTGAAACCCAAAAATTTGCTCACGTGACTTTCTTCTTCAATGGGGGCTATCGAGAACCTCTTGATCCGAAAAAAGAGATTTATCACCTGATCAACTCGGACAAGGTTGACTCGTTTGCAAATGCTCCAGCCATGAAAGCTAAAGAAATCACAGACCAGGCAATTCAATTTTTACGTTCCGGAGAGTTTGATTACGGACTAATCAACTATCCAAATGCCGACATGGTTGGTCATTGTGGAAAAATAGAGGCCGTAATCAAAGCGGTGGAGCAGGTAGATCAGCAGCTTGGCAGGCTGTTGCCCGTGATCGATGCAGTCGACGGTATCCTTGTGATCACTGCAGATCATGGGAATGCAGATGAGATGCTGGTCAAGAATAAGCAAGGTAACTGGGAAAGTAGTACGAAGCATTCACTGAATCCAGTGCCTTTTGTGATTTATGATCCGAAATACAAGCAACAGTATCAACTTCAAGCACACGACTCCGAAATCAACCTAAACCTAAGTCATGTCGCAGCAACTCTGTTTGTACTCATGGGGGAAATACCTCCTAATGACATCAACGATTCCCTGTTCAGATTATGACCTTGCACTGGAAAGTTGTCTGTAAAGATCACCAGATCACTCTTGGCCATATCGTAGCATTGAAAAACTTAATTTCCGCCCCAACCTAATACAAATGTCACAGATCACCTGTATTGGAGCTGGCTACGTTGGTGGCCCAACAATGGCCATGTTGGCACTCAATTGCCCAGAACATGATTTTACAGTTGTGGACATCAATGAAGAGCGAATTCAGCGCTGGGCTTCTGAAAACCTACCGATCTATGAGCCTGGTCTGCTGGAAATCTTGCAGCAAGCAAGAGATCGCAACCTCTTCTTTTCCAACGATATTCCCAAAGCTATTCAACAAGCTGATATTATCTTTGTTGCCGTCAATACACCAACCAAGGCATTTGGCGAAGGAGCTGGGAAAGCTGCCGATTTACAGTATTGGGAAAAAACTGCGCGGGATATTCTGACACATGCCCGACAACCTGAAGTGATTGTCGTCGAGAAGAGTACACTACCGGTTCGTACAGCTGAGGCAATGTCACAGATTTTATCTTCGAGTTCTGGCCACAGCCGTTTCTCAGTCGTATCCAACCCAGAATTCCTGGCAGAAGGTACTGCAATTCCAGACCTACAGGCACCAGACAGAGTCCTAGTTGGTGGGGAAGAGAACGAATTTGGTCGCCGTGCAGCTAGAACAATTGCCGACCTTTATGGTCATTGGGTTGCGGAAGACCGGATACTGCTCACCAATGTCTGGAGCAGTGAACTCTCCAAATTGGTGGCTAATGCAATGCTGGCACAACGAGTCTCAACGATCAACAGCATTTCGGCACTTTGCGAGAGAACGCAAGCTAACATAAATGAAATCAGCCGTGCCGTTGGTATGGATCGGAGAATTGGGCCTCATTTTCTGCAGGCAAGCATTGGATTTGGTGGTTCTTGTTTCCGAAAAGATATATTACATCTGTCATACCTCTGTGAATACTACGGACTGCCTGAAGTTGCTGATTACTGGGCCAGCGTAGTGCGGATTAACGAGTTCCAGACAGATCGTTTCTTCCAGAATATCCTCAAGCAGCAGTTTAACACCTTGGCAGGAAAAAAAATCACATTGCTTGGCTTTGCCTTCAAGCCGGATACTGGAGACACACGTGATTCTCCGGCCATTCCGCTATCCCGAAAGCTATTGCGTGAACATGCCCAAGTAAGGGTACATGATCCCAGGGCCCGTGAAGAAGTNGAGCATGATCTGGCTTCCATGGAAGGAGACATCGCTTTTATCGAGGATCCGTACGAGGCTGCTTTTGGAGCCCATGCTATTGCCTTAGTGACACAATGGCAACAATATCGTGATCTCGACTACGNACACATCTTAGAGAATATGATGCAGCCTGCTTACCTGTTTGATGGCCGAAACCATCTCGATCATCAATATCTCTTCAATCTGGGTTACAACGTCTTCCCGCTAGGGAGTGCCCCCCTAACTCACCTTTAAACCAACAACCTTGGTGGTTAGGAGCCACCACCTTTAACCTGAGGGGAATNCATGAGTAGCTTTGAGGCCAACCTGAAGACGCTGCCCTTTGCAGAACAAACAATCCTGCTCCGCGTCTTTGACTCTAAAGACAAGTTGATGGCGATTTTGCCCAATATTCNAGCCAAGCAGGGAACCTTGCGTGTGTTTTCTCACATAGCCAGTAGCACGGGACAAATTGGACGGAACGAAGCCAACGAAGCGCTCCGTGTTTTTGGAGAGTACACCGAGCGTGCACAACAAAATCCTGGTCTTCANCCTAAGCTNGNTCTTCTCCTCAATCTTCATGACGGAGACTTTCTGAGAATTGAGAGGATCGAAAGTTCATACTCCAATCTGCTAGCCAATATACATGATCGCAAGGCAAGCGCAGCAGAATCAGAAGCCTTNGTCGAATTACTCAATCAAGGGAAAGTGAGANCTGCTGAAAAGGTAAGGAATGAATGGGAGCCACAAACCTACGTGATTGATGGAGTCCTGAATTACTTTGGTACTCATGGAAATCGGCGAATGGAATCCACCTACTGGGACAAAGTTCCCTTGAAGTATTCCAACTTCACGGATCAAGACTTCGAAGNCNGCGGTGTGCGTTATGCACCTGGTAGTATCGTCAGAACCGGAGCCTACATTGGTCCACAGACCGTAATTATGAATCAGGCTTTTATCAACATCGGTGCCTATATTGCGGGGGGCGGTGTGATGATTGACGGTGGCAGTAGAATCGCCTCCTGTGCTCAAATTGGTCGAGGGGTTAAATTCGGCGCAGGCTCTGGAATTGAAGGCATCCTTGAACCCGCNGGCCGTCTGGCCTCCATCGTCGAAGATAANGTCAAAATNGGAGCGATGTGTGAGTTAGCAGGTATCATTGGAGAAGGCGCAGTCGTTGCCAGCGGNGTCGTAATGGCTTCTGGNAAGAAAATTATTGACGAGGAGACGGGNGACGTTGTCCCTCCACTAGAGTGCCGTGTAGGTAGTGAAACGTTTCTACTTCCTATTATTCCACCGTATCGTCTTGCAGTGGGAGGTTCCCAATTGAGTTCTAATGGNCGCATTACGACGGATGCAGTCATCCTGAAACCAGGAGATCTGAGAGAGTCAGCAACCCTAAAGCATTTCCGTAAACAAGGNATTCTTTACAGCTGATTACCAACCCTCTAACGTCCGTGCAGTTCTGCACGGACTTCCTNTTATTGTGCAGCNATTGCCTTGCTATCCCGTAGCTCTTCTACGATTGTTCGATCGATTGGCACCTGGACATATCCAGTTTCTTCACTCCAGAANTAATAGTANCCCGTCGGCGTNCCATCCTCTTTCTCGCCACTGGTAATNTTACCATCCTTGATCGTCCAAGACTTAACGACCTGTCCTTCATCGACGTAACTAACCTTGTAGTCTTTTCCCAGAACATTATCGGCACTTCTAAAAAACTGGTTGCGAGCTTCTTCTGTACAACCTGCAAGAGCTAGGGCTAGGAGGAAGAGACCTGTCAAAATCTTCATATGTCATCTCCATGAGAGTGAATAAATTCTGAAAGAAAATATGAAACAACCTAGCGAAAGCTAGCAGGGAGCGCAAGTGAATCTGGCGAAGACGGCAGATCCTGTCACTGGGAGTGAAGGATCTGCTGCACAAGGAAAGGAATCAGCCGAGCAGGTAATAGAAGCCCATGTAGCTCACACCCATAATCACGGTAGGAATAGCCGCACCCATAGCGAGGTTGGCNGGATTCACACCACCTGGGAAGTAGCGGGACAGAATGGATTGACCAGCAGGGTTTGGAGCGTTGGCGATGACAGTCAGACCACCACCCGTTACGGCACCTGCGACAACTGCGTACTTCTGGCCATCGGTGAAGCCAGGTACTAGTGTAGCCAAGAAGGTGATTGCTGCGTTGTCATTGAACGCTGTTAAGACTGTTGATCCAATCATCAAGGGCAACTCGCTCAAACTTTGCAGCACAGGTGCGATCCACCAGGCCTGAACCCCACCATGAGTTACAAGACCAGCCAGGAAGAAGCCNACCAACAAGGGCCCTTTGATCTCCAGTTTGTTCTGGTAGGCCTTAGACGCCATGCTGAAGCCAATAAAGAAGAGGAAGCCACCAATGAANAGTGGTGGGTAATGCGCATTGTAAACAGTCCAGGCCATGAAGAGCAGATGAGTTACTGTGACCCAACCTGGAATTGGATCTTCACGGTCNTCCCACTTGACTGGCGCATTGGTTTCGGATGATTCACCAGAGTCCGACTTCTTTAGGTTGGCAAATTCATTCTTGAAAATGATGTAGTAAAGAATGTTTGCTATCACAACACCTATGACAGCCTTCCAACCAAAGTTGACCATCATNAAGGCAATATCCCAACCCCAAGGAGCGGCAACCATCAAGACCGGTGGTGCTGCAAAGTGGGTCAGTGTACCCCCGACAGAAACGTTAACAAACAGGAGCCCAATCGTCGCATAGGCGAATTTGGGAGTCGGGTTGTAATCGTAGAATTGCTTGGCGAGCAATAAAGCCGCAATTGTCATCGCAGCTGGCTCAGTGATGAAGGAACCGAGCAACGGTGCAATAGTCAAAATAGAGAACCACCAAGCCTGAGTTGTAGATTGACCAAAAGCGGCTATTCTACCCATAATTTGTTCCGCTAGCNTCACGATCGGGCGGGTAGAAGCGATAGCCATAATCACNACAACAAACATCGGCTCAATGTAGACCACCGTGTGTGCGATGTAGTCTTTAAAGGTAGACCAGTCGTAGAAGCCGATGACAGCAACCATCAGCGCAATCACCCAAATTCCAAAAATNGCCTCTACTTCGCCAATGAAGTGAAACAATTCCGCTTTGAAAGATGGGCTGTTCTTGATGAACTCCTCGGACTTCCCTGCTTTGCGAAGCTCTTCTTCGTGGTGGTGTTTGAGGTGGTGAGCTTTCTCTGTCAGTGGAGCAGCCGCAAAAGTGTGGCAAATTGCTAACAGGAACACCAATGAACCTACNAGATTGAAAGGACTTTCTGCGATACGAGAAGCCAGAATAGATCCGATTCCCCCTCCTTCTGGGTCGTTATAATCTTCTAGGGCTATTGGGAAGTTTGTTTCCACAGTTCCACCACCACCNCCAGCCGCAATCACGAAGCCAGCAAGCAGAACGAACAAGACTGGGATCATCCAGGCTCTTCGTGACAAGGCTACAGCAGCCAAAGTAGATAGACTCCAGTCACGAATTCCGAGCTGNCGCTCAATTCCATCCAGCATCTTTTGGATTGGTNCTGGCAAGCTGGGGCTTCCTAGNACTTGATCTCGAAACGCTATCGAACTTCGGCGAGTTCGGTTCGCTGACGCTCCTGAGGACCGGCGTCGAAAGGAGGGATTTCTCCGCATTTTGGGCTCCATTACTGAAAATATTATGAGAGGGGAGGTGATCGGGGGCGAAATTGATTTGGCTTTTTTCTGGCATGCCAACCTGAGATCAACTGGCAAATGCTGAAAACAGCGAAAGCGGNANCGTCTGAAAACCCCTCTCCTGATTCGTTTGCAAGGATACATTGATCAGTTCCGAAAGCAATCCGAAATTCCTGCNGCAGGGCTATTGTGTCAACTGATTCGCTAACTATNTTGCATNTGTCTGACTTACACTTCAGTGCATACCCNAAAAATTGGGGCCAGTGGTTTTCCAAACGACTATTNGGAGCTACGAATTGGTGGCTGAACCGGAGCTNAAAATATCCGGCACAGCGCTACCATCAACTGATTGAAGTTGTGAGACAGATGGACTGGGATCACTTGGTAATTAGTGGTGATCTCACTCAACTTGCNCTCCCTGAGGAATTTGCCCGAGCGCGAATGGCCTTGCGGCCTGTGTTAAAGGACCAAGAAAGAGTTAGTATTGTTCCTGGGAATCATGATTATTACGTAAGCGAAACTGNGGAATCAGACAATTTCCACAGCTACTTTGGAAGTTTTTTTGGCAAGAATGAAATTCACACCCGTCGACTGAATCAGGATTGGCACTTGATTGGTTGGCANAGCGCAATACCAACACCATGGTACAATGCTTCTGGCTNTGTCCGGCGTGAAACGCTGAAGGCCACAGACAAATATATACAACNACAAGCGACAGNTACACGGTTTGTTCTGGTCAACCACTACCCAATCAGTTTTCCAGACAGAGAACACGACACNAAACACGAACTNTTGAACTTGGAGCAGGTCCAGTACTGGCTGAGCAATCGGCCAAAGATTCGACTGTATCTGCATGGACACATTCATCACAACTGGCATCATGTGCAGCANTATTCATCGCATTCACTGCACATTGTCAATTCGGCTTCGTCGACCATGATTGACGAGAACTCTGCATCAAGTTTTCACCGTATTCGGTTGCATAAGGACCAAATACAAGTGGAACCTATTAGTTTTTGAAAGCCCATGTCCAAACTTTGGTTATCCTTCTGCTGTCTAGCTTTTGCTTCTCCGGTGTTTGCTCAAGNAAATAGNATGTCTGACAACCGCTGTGCTGAAGCAATTCGCCAACTGACAGAATTCGAACCAACCGGAATCTACGGAANNAGTGTNGAACACGAATGGACACCGGCGTCGATGTATTTGTTGCAACGAGAAGCAGAGAAATACCGGATATTNCACCGACATTTCCTTGACCAAGTAGAAAATTGGCGTTTCGAGGTGCTGGAAATGAAAGGAGGGAAAACTATGATGTTTGTTTTTGCTAAAACTTTTGAACCTCGCTACTGCGAAGGGCCTAACGCTTTTTTTGTTAAGCGAATCAAGCAGGAACCAATTGGNGAAACTCGNACACAAGTTTCAGACAGAAGGTAATTTTTCTNCCCTATTTCGTTTTCGGGAAATCCATCTGTGGCGCATTCGCTCTAGCGTCTGCTGCCACAGCATCTCTTCAAATTTTCGCANAGAACNGGGCTGATTTTTCATAACTCGCCTCTCTTTCGGAAGTCTGCATCATTGNTTACCACAGATCGCTTTCCTGGACTTCAATCATTTCCAGGACATCCTCCGTCAGAATTAGGTCATCACCAAAAATTGGTTCTCCAATCACTTTGTCAATCTGCTGAATTTGTCCGCCTCGCTCCAAATAACGGGTGGTAGCTGCCTGAATTTCTTCGCGTGTGATTTGAAGGATCATAAGATCTCCTTNGTANTTTAATCATTTATTAGTTAACAATTTCAGAANCCTAAGCAATCTTAATGAAGATTTTTTTAGGCTNTTTATACACAANCTGCAGTATACATGCCACNAATAAAAAAAAATCTCACCTCCCACAATTTCCCAAAACTTTATTTTTAGTNGGAAATCCGCCAATATANATTTTCAGTTATTCTTATCCAATAAAATCTTTTTTGGTTTCTTATTCAGGGAGGAAATAGCCCATGGCAGAAACCACATCAGAATCTGCACTTTCCGAAGAAGANNTAGAATACTTTCGGAAGAAGTTGCTCGCAATGCGCGAAGAGATTTATGCAGAAAGCGCTGCAACTGTTGAGGAAATGCAGAATGAGTCCACTCTCTACCCTGATCCAAACGACCGAGCCAGCCTGGAAGCAGATCACTTTAATACCCTGAGGATCAGAGATCGTGAACGGAAGTTACTTGGCAAGATCGAAGCAGCCTTACAGCGTATTGAAGATGGCACTTTCGGTATTTGCGAAATAACCGGCGAGCCGATTGAAAGAAAACGTCTAGAAGCCCGTCCAGTTACTACTCTCAGTCTGAAGGCAAAAGAAGAGCAGGAACTCGAAGAACGTCGTCAACATCGCTGACTCAGAACCTACCCACCAACTCAACAATGCAAATCAACCAATCATCCTCGCTTTTTGCTAGGGCTCAGCTGCGCATTCCAGGTGGAGTGAACAGCCCTGTCCGAGCATTCAAATCTGTTCGCAGTACCCCCCTTTTCATACGTGAAGGNAAAGGGAGCCACATTACNGATGTNGATGGTAATGACTACATCGACTATATTGGNTCTTGGGGGCCTCTTATCCTAGGACATTGTCATCCTGAAGTTATTGCTGCGATTGAGGAGACANTACANAGAGGCGCTTCTTTCGGAACACCTACCGAAGGTGAAGTGCATCTAGCAGAAATGATCTGNACTGNGGTGAACAGTGTGGAAATGGTTCGACTGACCAACTCTGGCACGGAAGCTTCCATGGCTGCGATCCGAGTNGCCAGAGGATATACGGGTCGTGACAAGATCATCAAATTTGAGGGGTGCTACCACGGCAGTGTGGATTCTTTATTGGTCAAAGCAGGATCAGGTGTTATGACTCTTGGCCTCCCAGACTCCCCGGGAGTGCCTGCGTCCTTCGTTGAACATACTCTCCTTGCTGATTTCAATAATCTNGAGTCGGTCACCNATCTCTTTGATGAATATGGTTCCGAGATCGCAGCAGTGGTTCTCGAGCCTGTCGCAGGAAACATGGGNATGGTAGTGCCAGACCTAGATTTTCTAAAAGGATTGAGAAATCTCTGCGATGTCCATGGATCCCTATTGGTGTTTGATGAAGTGATGACCGGTTTCCGAGTTGATTATGGAGGGGCTCAGTCGATCTTTGGGATCATTCCTGACATGACTATTTTNGGAAAAGTGATTGGAGGAGGTCTACCGGTTGGAGCTTATGGAGGCAGNCAAGATGTGATGCTGATGGTCGCACCNGCTGGTCCAGTTTATCANGCNGGNACTTTATCTGGGAATCCACTGGCGGTAGCAGCTGGTCGCAAAACATTGGAAATTTTGCAGGCACCCNACACTTATGCGGAATTGAGCCGAAAATCCAACTGGCTCATCGATGAAATGCGTCANAGTGCTGGACAAAACGGAATTCCACTTCAGACCAATGTCATGGGTGGGATGTTTGGCTTTTTCTTTGCTGAGAGACCGNTTCGTAATTATCAGGATGCTGCCGAATCAAATCAAGATCGATTCCGTAAATTCTTCATNGGTATGCTAAAAGCCGGNATTTACTTGGCGCCTTCTGCCTTCGAAAGTGGCTTTATCTCGATGGCCCATACNGAAGAAGACCTGGAAAAAACAGCAGTAGCCTGCCGCAAAGTGATGGCCACACTGTGAGCTTGCTCACGATNGATGNATACCTTCGGCAGCCCGTAGNAGANAGACTACNTTACTATCAGCGGGANGATAGACTATATCATGTGATGATGTCGCAACAGTTCCCTCGTNCGCTGATGGAGGAAATCTTCGGTGTCGCNAACACACTCAAGGCAATGTCACATGACTACGAAGGTCTTGAGTTCCTCTCTCGTCTGCTNCGCCACAAGCGGGCAATGCTTTACTTCACCCAACCTTCTACNCGNACCTTCCTCTCCTTCTTGACTGCTTGCCAACTGGTTGGTATCACTACTGGAGAAGTGCAGGATCCTGCACTATCTTCTGAATACAAGGGAGAGAGTCAAGAAGATGCAGTCCGGGTCTTTAGCAGCTATTTCGATCTTGTAATCATGCGTGATCCAAAACCCGGTTTTTGTGAATACATCGCATATCGCCAAGATCGGACTGGCTTCAGTGTTCCAATCCTCAACGGTGGCAGTGGCAAAGACCAGCATCCCACNCAAGCGCTANTGGATCTCTATACNATGCACCGTTCCTTCCAGCAAATGGGAGGAATTTCTGGGAAGAGGTACGCTTTCGTGGGAGATCTTCAACGTGGTCGAGCAGTACGCTCAGCAATGTATTTGCTCGCCAATTATGAAGATCTCGATTTCTATGCCATCGCGCCCAAGGGCTTTCAAATTTCTCCAGACCTTCAACTACACCTAAGGGAGCGGGGTGTTCGTCTACACTTCACAGATCAATTAAACGAGGTATTGTCTGAGGTGGATTGCATTTATATGACCCGTGTACAGGACGAGTACGACCTCTCCGGAGAGTCGGGCAAGATCAACTTGGCAAACTTCAGCCTGACCGAAGAAAATGTAAATCTACTTCCAGAACACGCCATCATTCTCCACCCACTGCCTCGGCGTCAGGAAATATCCAGTGGAATCGATGCTAATCCACGAGCAATGTACTGGTCTCAGCTACGTAACGGAGTCTATATTCGGGCTGCACTTCTGCTCTACATTTTTGGAAAAAGTAAACAACTGCCAATTATCTAGGAAAATCTGGCTCATGACCAATAGCCTTTGTATTAGGAACACAATAAATCTAGCATAAACTACTGATTTTTATTTTTTCTTCATCTTTACAAGCTTTACACACTCAAAAATTTTAAGCTGAATGTATTAGGCCTTTTTGAGGATGTTCAACGCACAGCTACGCCAAAATTCCAATAGTTTCAAAAAAACGTGGAGCAGATATGGGTGGAAGGAAAACAGAATAGAAAGAAGATACGATAGCAATATTTGCTGATGGTTGCATGTATAAACGCAGGGACTATTGGCAGTTTAGGCTTTGGTTGGAAAAGGATAAGAAATATGCAAGGAAGAGTTAGCGGACAAGGAAAAGGACAGAAGCAGTTGAATTAGGTAGGAACTTTACTTGAAATTTTTTGCGGACATGAAGCAAGCCATGAGTTATTACAGTATTGCTAGTGCTGAGACAACAGAGAAATACTCAGCTGCGAGGAAGCGTGATTTTGAAATGAGACTGATTGCAGCAAGTAGGTACAACACACTGAAATCACATCTGAAGTATTGGGTGGCATTTATTGACAGGAAAAAGAAAGCAAAGGATTTAAAGCGTAGAGACTGCGAAGGATATTATGAGTGGCGACATGCACAGGCAGAGGGAGATGTAAAACAGATTTTTTAGCAGAAACGGTGTCCTGCTCCCATTGAATGAGACAGTATCTTTTATGCCTATGATTATAGCTACCTTCTAGCTTGTGTATCTGCAACGATTGTAGATAAATCAACTTATTTTGATGAACAACATAAGTTAAAAATTAATACGATAGCACCAAAACAACTATTCTCAAGTGGTTAGAAAAATTTGGATGGCGAAAAAATACTTAAAAAAATTGCCAGCGATATTTTTTATTATTTTATTCTTATTATTTGATACTAAATTATCTTTTTCCCAAGAGAAGAAAGATGAGCTAGTATACCAGCTAAAAAATGAGAATCTACAAACAATACCAGACAGTTATTTCCAGTACTTAGAAGGTGTCAGTCATACAATCCCATTTGCAGAATTAAAATCTGGAAATTGGACAAATAATATGAAAACAACTCAATCATTTTACGATGGTTACTGGATAAAATTAGCCATATATAACCATACAAAAAATGAGGTTATGGGTATTCACCATAATTTCAATTTTGAAAAAAAATTGATCTTTGAAAACAAACTTGGTGTAAAGAAATTTAATTTCTTAGATTCGGAACAAGAAGACTATAAATATAAAGATGAAAATCGTATTTGGTTTGATTATAAAATTCGAATGACGATTGGAGAAATTACTGAAATATATAGTTATTTTCGCAGTCAACCACTGGATAGATTAAACTCGAGAAGAGGTGGTATCGATAAAATTAGTATTGGTACTTGGGAGGAAATTGAATTTGCTGAAAATTTTAGAACTTCAAGATATTTAATCACCATCCCTGTATTTTTATTTTTTGCGATATATTTCTTAATGTTTTATTTAGTTTCAAGAGATAAAAATTATCTTTGGATCTCCATTCTTCTGTTTGTTTTTTCATTTCAGGGTGTTGCATTTTCGTCTAGTTCATACTTTGGCTACAGGTTCAATTATATGTATGGACCTATGGGTTTAGCACTAGTTTCTGCTGTAGTGATTCAGTTTTTTAGAAACTTGTTACTCTTGAATNACAATTATCCAAAATTAGATNNAATATTTATTTGGACAATAAGAGTTTATCTAATCTTGATAATGGTTTACTTTTTTGACTCTTTCCAATACCCAGAAGGAGAGATGTATAAAAATTTANTTGAATANCCCTTNCCCAAATATGGTGTAGGNACTATTCCCCTTTTTATNGCATCGATTCCANTTATTTTAGCAAGTTTCACTTCAGTTATAATTTCTGGAATAATGTGGAGGAANGGAGACAAATCTTCTGGCTATCTAATTATTTCTTTCTTGATACCAGTTGTCGGTACATTATCACAACTNCCTCGATTTTTAGTTCCTGANATTTTTAATGAAAACTATGTTGTNGAAAGATTTATAGTATCAATTCCAAGTTTTGCNCTTCTCTTCATTCCAGCAACAATCGGATTGGCTCTTGCTCAACGTTCAAATGATATAAAGCAAGTATTTTTTGATAAACAAATTGAATTGAATGAATCATTAGAAAAAAGGGTACAGCACCGAACCCATGAACTCACAAAGGCTAATCAAACGATAACTGAAAGTATTAATTCTGCTAAGGCGATCCAAAATGCTATACTTCCNGAGATTGATGCTNAGGCTTGTGGATTCAAGGAATTTGAATACGTTTGGGAACCTAGNGACATCGTAGGTGGTGATTTTTATTGGATGGGTCAAAAAGATGACTGGTCAATTCTAATCGTTGCTGACTGTACTGGTCATGGAATCCCAGGTGCTTTTATGACATTAATTTCAAGTACTCTTTTAGGCAGAGTCTCGCACTTGAAAGACTTGAGTAAGCCTGATCAAGTATTGAGTCATTTGGATGAATTGCTCGAAGAAACNTTAAGGTACAAAGAGGGAGGTGACACTAGTTTTGGTTTAGATTGTGGTGTTATTTGTTTTTCTCAGAAACGTAAGCTTTTGCGCTTTGCAGGTGCTAAGACCAATCTCTATCAAAAAATTGATGAAGAGGTAATTGAAATTAAGGGTGATAAGAAAAGTTTAGGTTATGAAATNAAAGAGCACCCAATTGAATTTAAGGTTACTNAATTTGATACAAGTCAGCATTCATCTTTTTTCATATTTTCTGATGGAATTACAGATCAAGTGGGAGGAGAGAAAAAACTGATGTATGGGAAGAGACGAGTCATTGCTCGCATCAAAGAAGNGGTTGATGTGCAGTCAGCCGTCAACAATATTGTCGCTGACATCAATCANTACCAAGCCGGNCACAAGCGAAGAGATGATTTAACCCTGTTTGGTTTCACTNTCTGAATNTGCTTCCACAATCGTGTAAACACGATTTACTCTCATNTCAATTCAGCCGCCCGCCNCCTCTGATCGTCATTCACATCAATATNCACTGGGTGGCCTGAATGCTCACATGTCTTTCCAGTGGACTGGGCTTTAGGGAAATTGCCGACATGTGTNGGACCAGCGTGANTAGATCGAGCTTACCTACACCNATTGAATGATGAAATCNNCCTGAAAGATGCCGTAGTGGACTACTGAAAGAGAGAAGACGGTACAATTTAGGCGATATAGAAAAGTTGATATGGAAAATAGTGAGAGACTGANTGAGGCTATCCAGTTTCTATCAAGATATTGGATGGAAAAAACTAGGCTCGATAAAAAGATTGGCTTGCTGAATGTTGCAGTTAGGCGTGAGTTNATAANTAGTTATCAAGAANNAGAACTCTTNCAAGAGACATACGATCTGCCAANTAGANATAGTAANGAATNTTTATCTATTTTTTAAGGAAGAGGANAAAGAAGAATTAACAAAGTTATCAGGTGAAAATCAATTTCTAGTAAATGTNGAGTGGCAAGTTGGCGAAAAGATGGATCTAAATTTCCATGCTAGTCTGCCAAAANATCCACGTAGCATGACTANCGAAAGAAAAGGATTTTTTATACATTAGATGGTTAAAAACATCGACGGTGAAATCACTGTAGATTATCCNGATATAGATGCCGAAGNGATTGATGATCAAAGTGTAAAAATATTAGAAGATATGNTGNCNCTGTATCGAGCTTCGTAAATTTGCTAGNCAATCAATTGATGTTAATCGAGATATGGTAGGACCATCGTAACACAAAAGACCTTTTGAATAATTCCAGCCNATACAAAAAATTACTTTGAAAACAAATTAAAAATNACTTCCANAATCGCGTTAACACGATTCACACAGTGCAACTCNACTNCTGNTCATAACTCTTAGTCNCGNAATTCAATAGAATTTNCCANAGNCAGTGTACTCAAATCTGCTATCTGTCCATGAACCCACTACGTCCTTGCCATTTAATTCTTGGATCCATNCAAACACCAGAAACCCGAAAGNAAAATTTGATTTAGGAGNATTAAAGACATTTNTGATAACAGCATCAACCANATTGAGCNCNTCTACTACTATCAANAAAACACGATAAGTCTCACCAATGCGGTGGCTAACTACAGGCTGGATGNNGATGAGCAGNTTCAGCTGATTTGNANGGGGGGATAATAAACCATGTTAGATTTATTACAAATCTACTAGCTACATGTTAATAGAAATAAATTTACTATTATTTATTTAAATTCAACACGACAATCTCAATAGATCAAAATTAAATTTTTTCTATTACAATATATTTGAATCACTTAATTTTTAGATTTTTCAATTTCTTATTGCTAGAGAACTTTTATATTTACTAAAGACTGAAATGAATCAAATCAATTTGATTCAAAAAAATTCTCTTTTTTCTGCAAAATAAAATATTTTATAATAATTTTCATACTACCTATAGTAGTTCCTAAAGACATCTTATTTGCTAATAGTTTTTCAAATAATTTATCAATTACAGTATTAGGCAGTTTGAGGCAGCTACTAGGCGTGGTGAGATGGATGAGATGATAGCTGCACAGTTGGTAAATAGAAAACGCGTTGACACATAAAAGCAGCGAAGTTGAACTAGTTTGGCGTTGAGTGTGTGTGCTGCTAGTGGTAGCAGTTGCACACTGAAAAAACTTAACAGGAAGGTTCTCGTAGAATCAGTTTATAGCTTACTTAAGGGCAGTGCTGTTTAACTGATTTGATGCACATCTGTTATATATTGGAAAATATTAGCTATAAATACCTGAAATAAAATATGAAAAAACCAGAGCTTTGTATTAGAAACGCTAATGTTGTTTTGCCCGATCAACTGCAAGAGACCGATGTGCTGGTAGAAGATGGGATCATCAGCGCCATCGGTCGTGGATTGCCAGACGGAAAAGAAACTCTTGATGCTGCTGGTCTGATCCTCTTCCCAGGCTTGATTGATCCACAGGTGCATTTTAGAGAGCCAGGAAATACTCACAAAGAAGATTTACACACTGGATCTAAAGCTGCTGCTGCTGGAGGAATTACAAGTTTCCTGGATATGCCGAACAATAATCCAGCTGTGATCAATGCAGAACGAATGGCCGCCAAGAAACAACGTGCTGCCGAGCAGTGTGTGGTCAACTATGGTTTCTTTGTTGGCGCTACTCCCAAAAACCTGGCTGAAATCAACTCGGTTCCAAATGTTTGCGGAATCAAGGTCTTCATGGGCTCTTCTACTGGAGACTTGCTTGTTCATCGTGAAGAAGACCTGGAGCGAATTTTTGCCAATGGTAGTCGCCTAATTGCTGTACACGCAGAGAGTGAAAATCAAATTCGGGACAACACTGCCCTGCTCCAAGGATGTAAGGATGTCAAGGTACATCCCAAAATTCGAGACGAGGCCACTGCACTGGAAGCAACAGAATTGGCGGTTCGCTTATCTCTCCAATATAAAAGACGGCTTCATGTTCTCCATCTGACTACAGAAGAGGAAACCCTATTGCTACACCGCTTGCCTAGAGATCACAGGATCTCCACGGAAGTCTGCCCACAGCACTTTATGCTAGCAGCCCCAGACTGCTATGAGAAACTAGGAACTCTAGCCCAGATGAACCCTCCCCTACGTAGCCCACGTCATGGCAAGGCGCTCTGGCAGGCGCTTAAAGATGATATCATCAACTGCATTGCCACTGATCACGCCCCACACACTCTTGAAGAGAAGGATGCTCCTTATGGTAAGGCTCCATCGGGGATGCCCGGAGTAGAGACTTCCCTACCATTACTCCTGACAAGGCATAGTCAAGGAGACTGTAGCTTAGTGGAAATAGCAAAGTGGATGAGTGAAGCGCCAGCTCGACTTTACAGGATGAAAAACAAAGGAAGGATTCAGGTAGGGTACGATGCCGACCTGACCTTGGTTGATACACAGTTGAAGCGAACCGTGGAAAATGGGAAACTATTTACGAAGGTTAACTGGTCTCCCTATGCAGGCATGGAATTAACAGGATGGCCGATTCGCACCATTGTTCATGGTCAGACCGTTTTTGTGAATGGCCAAATCCAGCCAGACGTTCGTGGTAGAGAGATACAGTTCATGGAAAACTAATTCTTTCATTCCTGCTCACTCATTTTTCCTTTAAATTTCCTCATTCAGTTCCCAATCGAGATTTGCGTAGAGCTTCAGTAAAGGGATGCCCGTCATTTTCCTCAAGAGTCGCAGCCTGCAAACGATTTTCATACACTTTCAAGAGCGTATAAGTGTACTCTTCGACTCGCTTCAGTCGACGAGGAAGTTCATCTTCTTCATAGTGACGACCAGAAGGAATCGGAGCCAACAATCGGTAAAAAATAAATCGTAGAGAAGCTTGAGGGTAGTGGATCATGTAAAGTAAGTAGGGGACCACTTGCTTGTCTTGCTCACGCTCCTCATAAATGCGTAAAAACAATAAAACTAAGTGGTAATAGTTGATCCCTCGGTAGACTTGGCGTTCTACAAAATGTCTGATTGAATCCATATAGCGTTCTTTATTGAAACGCTGTTGACCTGTGTGTGATTCGTAATAGCGTGTAATCAAAATCGAAGAAATGAAATAGCTCCACGCCTTGCGAAACTCTCCTAGCGGAAATCGTTGACGCTGATCATTGTGCAAGAATTCTTCAGCACAATTGATCAAAACTCCTGTGGTTGAGCGTGTTTGTTGAATCGATGGTATCCGAAATTGAAAATTCCTAAGTAGCTGACGAAGACGCTGGACGTGCCCATCTTCTAGGGGGTTTTTTCCTGAATGTTGTTGATTCAAACTGATCCAACGATGTAGCCCTCGAAGCGCCTCCCAAAGCTTTAAGTAAATAGAGTTTTCATACTGTCCCTGCAGTTCCTTGACAAAGGCAGACCAATCTTTGACAGGTAAGCTTCTGGGCAATTGTTTAAGCAATTGCATCGGAAGTTGTTGGCGCTCTCGTTGAAATGCTAGTGAAATCGGTTGATTCGGTAAAAGAAAAACCAAGGCTTTGCGTTCTTGCTGAAGCTGCCTCATCCGATTCGCCAACTGTATCAGCATTTCTTCAGGTTCCCAGTCCTCCTGACCCTCTTCCAGATTGGCTGCCAACTCTGAAATAAAACCAATTAGCCCATCAATTTCTTCCAGCTTATTGGAAGCGGCTCGGAGATAATGTGCAGGATCTTCACGTTCAAACCGTGAATACGCTCGATGCTCATGTGGAAGTAGAAAATGAATTTGGCGATCTAACTTCTTAACCTCCAGCAAACTCTTCTGCAAAACATCTGTTGGATTACGGCGAAAGGTTTCCAGAAAGTCTTCAAAGGCTTGTTCAATCACCTGGTTGATTTGTTTTGGTAGTGCCTGGGCTTCCCAAAGTTGTTTCCAGTGGGTCGTAAGTTGGGCCCGGATTTTCTCTCCATCTTTTTTAAGTGAATATCGGCCCTGCTGAGCGAAACTTTGATACTGCTGATCCAAGCCAGCGCTTGAAACTTCCTGAGTACGAAGGAGATCCAGCTTTTCAAGCATCCCTGCACTCACACTCGACTGCTCACTATCAGCACCCTGCTGATAGAATTCCATTGGCAGTACGCTCTCATTCAGATAAATTTCTCCAATCAGCTTGGAAAATAAAGTGCGGGTGATGTTGATGATCTGTTCACTGGTCTTAATCTCTTCTGGTAGAATAATAGTGATTGTGTAGACTCGTGAAATTTCATTGAAATCGAGTCTGGAAGCTGGCAACGGAACCTTTCCTTGCAACTGCAAACCAGACTCAGACTCAAATTCATGAACAGGTAGAAAGCGGATCTGATGATTCGGATCGCGAAGCCTCAAGTCCAGGCTTGCAGAAAATTCGAGGATGGAAGGAATGAGGTGTTTAAGCAGAGTGACTGCCTTCTCCGGAAGTTTTGCTGAAAAGTGCAGATTTTTGAGAACAAACTCCTTATCAAAAGTTTGCTCCATTTTCTGAAGATCATAATCGCGGAGCTGTTGTTCAAGGACATCAAGATTCCCAGGACGACGAAAACGCTCTGCAAAAAACTCTTCGCTGAAGCCTGAAACAGCCATGCATTAAGCTCACAGGAATAATTAGCGCTTGCGAACGGTGGCAATATCACTGCTCCAGTGGCGCAATTCTCGGGGACCTTCCAGAGCCATCTTCAATTGAATCAACTCTATGAAGGGCTTGCTCTCAATATCAATATCTGGGTAACGCCGGCTAAGGTAACTCCACAAATTCAGAAAGTTTTCATCTTTCTTCTTCTCATTTTCCCGGTTTCGATCTTCTGGAAGGAGATCCTCCCGATGGTACTGCGCATGCTTACTCATAACAGATTCCCTTGTCAACCGTGATCGCACCCGGAGATGCCCAGTTATCCAACTGTATTAGTCATTGTTAGGATGGTAAGCTGCAATCTGCTTGCCTCGCCTCCAAGCACTTCTTCTTTTCATTGCATGAAACTGTTTTTGTTGAATTTTATAAACCGTTCTTCACTCGTCTATTCTTCTCACTTTCCAATATTTTTCTTCGATGCCGACGTCCTCCCAACAAACCATTGTCCTCAAAGTGGGGACTTATGTTCTTCAGCAACTCAATGGCAAATTGGATTATAACCTGATCCAAGAACTAGCGAAAACGATTGCTGAATTACGCCAGAGAGGCCATGAAGTCTTACTCGTCAGTTCAGGCGCAATTGGAGCTGGTCGGGAACGCTGCACGGTCCTCCCAAACTCTCCTCAAGCAGCCACACCCGGTAAGGGCCGTAAAGAATTGGGTATTCAACAAATGTTGGCGGCTGTTGGACAAGTTCGCCTGATGCAAATCTACTCAGAATTTTTTCAGGAACACCAACTCCTCGTTGCTCAGGTGTTAGTCACTCGAGCTGACTTTGCCAAACGACAATCGTATCTGAATATCCGCAATACCATCCAACAACTACTGTACTTTGGAATCTTACCGATCATCAATGAAAACGATGTGGTCTCCACGGAAGAGTTACCCTTCTTTGGTGACAACGACCAACTCGCTGTTTCTTTTGCTGCATTGGCAGGTGCCAGTCATTTGTTCTTCCTAACAAGTGCACCAGGGTTGTTGGTTCGTGAGAAACAACCTGATGGCTCTATAAAAGAAGTGGTGCTTTCTGAAGTCAAACAAGTGAATAAGGAGTTGCTTCAGCATTGCCAACGTCCAGGTACCAACGTAGGTCGTGGAGGAATGGAGAGCAAAGTACGAGCAGCTGGAAAATCCATCTCCTTTGGCATTAATGCCTACATCACTTCCGGAAAAGAGCCCAATACCGTTCTCAAAATCTTAGATGGTACGCAAGTGGGCACTCATTTCTTAGCTCATGGATCAAAACTTAGAGGTTATCGCCAGTGGCTCGCAGCAGGAGCGCTGAGTCAAGGTGAAATACATGTGGACTCAGGTGCTGAACAAGCTTTACGAGTTCATAAAAAGAGTCTCTTGCTCTCTGGCGTTTGTGAGGTCCAAGGAAATTTTAGTGCCAAGGATCCGGTCAATATCTTCAATCTCCAGCACGAGCTTATCGGGGTTGGACTCGCAGCTCAACCCGCCCAAGCTTTGAGAGTCTTACTCCAGCAGAGTGAAGCTAACAGACATACACGAGCTGTAATTCATCGGGATGACTTGTTTCTGGCAGACGGACATCTCTAGTGTCTCTTTTCCAATGCCAAGTTGAAAAACTTGTCTTCGGTGGGGCGGGACTGGGGCACTTAAAGGGGCAGGTTGTTTTCATTCCGGGTGCCTTACCTGGAGAGGTCGTAGAAATTGAATTACAGAAGCAGCGTGGCGATTTTTCAGAAGCCCGGCTTGTCCGAATTCTGGAGGAAGCCCCAGAACGAATCGCACCACAAGAAAACCACTTCCACTGCTGTAGCCCCTGGCAAATTCTTGCTCCAGAGAAAGAGGCATACTGGAAACGTCAGATCGTCCTTGATAACCTGCAACGACAAACTGTGCTCTGTCATAGTGATTTACAAGTTAGAGAGACAGGGCCACGCTTAGGTTACCGCAATCGTTTGGAATTCCATTTTACCCAAGTGAAGAACCGACTGCGATTAGCACTTCATGAACCAGCAAGCCAAAATCCAATTCCTGTAGAAACTTGCCAACTTGGGCTACCCACACTACAACGGGCTTCTCAGGAATTGATCCTCCTGCTTGATGATGCTCAACTCCGACCAAAGGAGATGGGCCGATTGGTTTTACGAGGGAATCGAAACGGGCAAGCTGTTGCTTTACTTCAGATAAATACTGCTGCAAAGCAACGTTTAACCTCTCACCAGCGCAACTGGCCGCAACTGGATTTCCAGTTCATTGCTTATTCTGAGAGCTTTCCAAAAGAAGCTGTATCTCAAAGTGAATTATTCGAACCTGTTACGAATACAAGAATCTATTTCGGCGGACTGGGTTTCTTTCAAATCAACCCATTCTGCCTGGAACTGCTTGTGTCCGTAGTCGGCGAATGGATCAAGGGAGAGGAGGTCTTAGACCTATATGGTGGGGTGGGAACCCTCAGTTTGCCACATGCCAAGCAGATACAAAGCTGCGTGATTGTTGAAGAACATCCTGACGCAATCCATTTTGCCCAGAAGAACACCAAAGCAATTCCTCACTTTCAGGTCACTTTCTCAAAAGTACAACAAGCCTTGAAACAAATTGGTGTTCAGCACACTGTTCTGCTAAACCCGCCTCGGGCTGGAATTGCCAATCAAGTCCGTCAGCAACTCCTCAAGGTGGAACCCAAGAGATTGATCTATCTCTCCTGCAATATAAGTACTTGTGCACGGGATCTCAAAGATCTTCAGAGCTGCTACGAGCTAAAGTGTCAGCAGGCATTCAATTTTTTTCCAGCCACACCACACATCGAATTGTTAACAATTCTAGAAAGGAAGAAATGAAAAAGAAGAGGAGGAAGGGACTGAATCGGTAACATCTTAGATTGTAGTAAGCTTTATCGATTGGTTGCAAGTGGACCGCAAGCAGTACTTGTGAGGGGGGACTCACCCGAAATTTCTAAAAACCAAATCCAATTCGATTAAGAGTGCCAAACCACTTGCGAGTGTTTGACTTCTCGACTTTGGTAACACTCCTGACAAGCAAGTACGCTATCTTTACCCATGAAACGCTTGGCCAAGGCTAGCGGAATAGAAGGCAAGTGGAAGACAATCAGTCTATCCAATACATTTAAAAAGTCTCGATCCACGTTGAAGCAGAGGAACCGAACTCCTGAGCGAAGGTATTGACGTACTAGCACAGGAACACCTTTGATAACCTACTCAATCTCAGAAATTAGATTGCTGATTTCTTTGAGATCATTGGAGATGTTGCGTAAACTGTTTTTTATGGGGACAAACGGATGACGGTATGGAGGGCTTGGGCAAACTTCCTAAGACAGGTGATGGTCGAAATGTTGTACTTTGAGGAAACGAAGTAATAGTTTCTTTGATGCCCTTGAGTAGCTCTGGCTAATACTGACAGGCCCAAAGAGATCATGTTTGAAGGTGTTGCTGGAAGATGAATTCACTGATCCTTCACTAAAGCAAAGACAGTGGTGTTGCCTGTCTTTGCTTTAGTGAAGGTGAATGAAAAAGTTCCTCATTTTGATTGCAGGATTCAACTCCGTGACAAACCTTGAACTCAGTTCAAACGCTGAATGGGTGTAGAGTCCATTTACCCCAGCAACCCTCGTGATTCTATCGACCAAACCGAGCCGATATACACCAGCCAACCTACTCTCTCGCTGACTCCAGAGAAAAAATGCAGATAACTTAGGCATCGGCATCTAAATCCAAAGACTTCCCCGACCCTTCTTCAACTGCACAGAAGACAATTTCTCGCAACCTACTAATCTCGTACATCAACTCATCGACCTAAGTATGAGTTGCGTATCCTACAAGAAAATACTCTGTTCCCACCAGTAGCTATTCTTGTGGCAGGTCTTCAACTTCCAAACTCAACTGATTTCGGGCTGGTGCCTCGGTGATTAGTCTTCGAAATAATCAAAACTAGCGTAATAATTTGTGCAGGAGAATCCACTGCTTATTTTGTCGAATCAAAAGGAAATAGGTCTTGAACCGAAGGTATTCAATCAGTTTTTCGTTAGACCCAAATTCCTGCAACCGCTTGTAAGGAACACCTTTCCCAACAAAAATCCTCAACAGAGGATCATTGCTTGTTGAAAAGTTCTCTGATCAACAACCTTGTCCGTAATCTTGGATGAATCAGACCAAGTAATTGGAAGTGGATGCTTTTCTGACCTCGAAAAAGCATCGGCAGGACAGTCGATCTAGTCATTCACAAAATCACTGAAACATGAGGTATCCACACTGAATCAATGGTGCGCAATGACTTCAAGTGAAGACAAGAAACCTCTCCAGCTGGAAAAATGACTGGCGCTTTCCCTGCCTGCACAACGCGCACTGCTTCACTCAATGTTTTGCTGTTGACTGAACTGAAAGATAGATTTCCAAAGGGATCGGCTGGAAAAAATTAAGGCTAGATTTCCAGTATCTTGTTGAGCAGGTAATTGCCCATCATCTGGAAGTCTGAGCGGACTTACTTTAACAAATTGTCGAGGACAACAGCTTCAAGCCCACCAAAGGGATGGGCAGCAACAATAAGGGGACTTTTCGAAGGGACGTGTTGAAGATCCTCTTCTGAAATTTGAGGTTCAACCTTTCGTGCACCGGTACAGGTTTCCCAAAAATTAGCAGATGTTAGATTGACTGGTAGTTTCTCATATTCACGATTCAAATGACTTATTCCAGTCCGAATTCTAATTCGGGAGCTCGTCTATTGAGTGGATTAGGGAGGATCTCACCCAAGCTGATCAAGGGATCTTCAATGTTGGTTTGCGTTAGCTTACGAGCCGTCCTTGTTCCTCATCAATGGTAAAAATTATTTACGAAAATCGCCTGATAAGTGTTAGCCCGAATGAGATTTATGTCAGAGAAAAGTCAGCTAAAGATTTTGTTTGATCAACTGAATGGCCTGATTAACTTCTACTTGGTTTAGCTGCCCATCCTTGAAAAAACAACTTTGCCAGCTCTATTGAGAATGATCACTGCAGAGCTCTCTGGAGCTACCCCATGCATTGCGAATCGCCCCCTCCTTGTCCAGTACAAAGCCTGGTACTACATATTTCCTCTTACGGTCTTCCACAGTGCGCTGCACAATACCGGAGGTACCAAACATGGCATCGTCTAAATTAATAATATTGAATGTCTGATGGAGATTACCTGGGAGTAGGTCGAACTGTTCCCTCAAAAGTCGATTAATGAAGGTATCATTCAGGGATGCAGCTGAACGGGTTCCCGCTAAATGGTAAATTGTGAATATCTTCCCACAAAGTTCCCTGCTGTTTCACGGAACATAGCTGATTTGCTCTCCCTCCAAATTGAGTTTTCCAAATTCGGTTAAGTTCACTTCTGGTAAAACTTCTCCAAGCTTGATCTGAGAAGCAGAACTAATTCTAAGTGAAAAAGCTACCAAGAAAATCACGGGGGAAAATTTAAGTTTCGGGCGCATCTGTATTCTCAATTAACTATTTTGAAATTTTGGTAGACGTAGCTATCACAACCTGT
>NYVT01000085.1:0-10160 GCA_002684675.1 Deltaproteobacteria bacterium | reverse complement strand
CATTTACCTTAGATTCAAGTTCGTTATTTAATTCAATTTGTTTATCTATAAATTCTTGTTTGAGATCATTCATACCTTGAGCAACAGAAAATCCAAAAGTAACAAACATTCCTAGAAAGAGAATACCAGCAAACATCAGAATCAATAACCAAAAAAAATCATTGAATCCACCAAGATAAATAGAGTTAATGCTATAGGAATTATCAGAAATGGAAGCAAGAATGACAAACATAGATAGCCAGAAGAGGAACTGCCTTTCCGCCAAGAAACAAAAGAAATAATAATCGAAATCAAAAGCAATATAAAAAAAGGAATCATCATAAAATGAAGTTTAATTATGCCGGGACCAAAGTTATCTGGAGGATATTTTACTAGATTAACCAAATTTTCATTGGGCCAATAAATTTAATCGATGAAATTGAAAATACTTGCTAAAGAATAAAAAATTATAGCGGTGAGGTAAATCTTATTAAAGATTGGATATTTTGTTTTAAGATCCAATGTTTTTCTAAAAAATTGTATCAAAAACAAGAATACGATTGGTACAAAAAAAACTATCCCACTCGTGTAAGAAATTGCTGGCCCTAGGGCATAAGTACCAATTTGATTTTTAAAAAAATTGAGGGTACTTACTAATGATAATAAAAGAAGAGTTAAAGATATCCAAAGATAATTTCCTCTTGAAATTGCATAGACAAAGAAATAATAAACTCCAAACAAAAAAGTTGGTGCTATGAATGCAACAGTTCCTATCAAATGATAAAATTCCTTATTTTCAAGTGATTACCATGTTCCTATCATCATACGATGGTAGTTATCTTTTGAATTAAATCTGTCTGCTGGATTATTCCGAAAAAAATCGTAGATAAAAGTCAGTTCGTTCGTTGGGATTTTCAATTGATATGCACCACCAATATGATCCTTTCCTCTATGTTTATTGAATTCCAATTTCCAATAGCTAAATTCGTCGATACCTAGCAAATTTTTAATAAATATTTTCTTTTCATAATTAAAATTATGGGAAAGCCCTATCTTACCTGTCTGTAAATTATTCTTTACTGCAAAACGAACCCAATAACCATCTACCATCGATTGCACATTTAATCGTTTTTCAGACCATTCTGCATTCTCTAGAGTTTCAAATGAAACAGTTTCATCAAAACCTTCCAAAAAACTAAGATATTTATTTGGTATTATTTCAAGCGATTCTGATGTTATTACGTATGGTTCTTGGGAGTAGGACTTTGAAGAAATGAGAAATAAGAAAAATAGCAAATACAGTGTGAACTTAAATATTTTCATGGAGCATCACTTAATTACTAGNATAATTTATAGTAATATTCTTAGAAAAGACTGAGTTATTNGTAGGTAAAAAGTCAGATTGTGTCAACACGATTNACCACCCTGTCAAATCACTCGAATTGCCCCATCAGCCCCCACCCTTTAGCTATTTACCGCATTGGTGAGCCACATTTAGATGGGTTGGCACGNTCAATTTGAATGATGCTGTTACCACACATATTGTCAANTGCCCCAAATCCCATTTGTCCTTTCGGATTTCTAATACTTATTGAAATTTGAAAAATAGAATTGAGAAGCAAGGGAGGAGCGAGTGCAAGTGGGAGATATCAGACCCGAGTACGCANACTAGGGTAGGTTGTGGTTAATTGAAGGATTANCAGATTTGATGATCAGCTGAGTTGATACGAGTTGAATCGTACAAGCAAGATTTGTATATGCTAGATGGCTGCAATCGTCCCATCTTCNCGTCGTCTGAAGTCAGNCATCACTGCTGGCTTCCAGGTTTCATCGTTCGAATGTCAATGAGTTTTCCCAATTACAGCGATACTAGNTCCTCGCATGTCAGTAACCTGCCCGAAACTCAATCCCGCCCTAACTCTCCAGACCTGTGCAGTGCTCCTACTACCGAAGAACATTTCTTTCAGATTGTGTTGATGGACAAGGCAGCGATATGATTTCAATTTTATGTGCTCACTGTGCAAGTTCTGTTAGTACGAAAGGTAATANGAGATCAATCACTTGTTAGAAAATGAGCATGATCGTGGGATGATCTGTGCTGTTTCTGCCTTCCTTCTCTGGGGTTTCCTGCCAATTTACTGGAAAACCCTGGCCCCAACAACCGCACTCGAAGTGATTGCTCACCGCATTGCTTGGTCCTTCGTGTTCACATGGGCAATCTTACTCTGGAAGCCTCCAGCAGGTGGCTGGAGANCGATTCTGCAACAACGTGAGCGTCTGATTGGNTTGATTTTCAGCGCTCTGCTGCTTGTTGGGAATTGGTTGAGCTATGTGTTGGCAGTCCAGGAGAATCGAGTGTTGGAAGTCAGCTTGGGCTATTTTATTGTTCCATTGTTAAACATCCTCTTTGGTTTCTTGTTTCTACGTGAGCGCTTCAGTTCTTGGCAATGGTTGGCGATTGGGCTCACTGCATTGGCCCTTATCAACCTGATGCGACAAGCGGAGCAATTCCCCTGGCTGGGGCTGATCATTGCGCTGACCTTTGCNGGCTATGGTTTGATGCGCAAAGTGATTCAGGTACAGGGNATGCTGGGTCTCTGGGTGGAAATGGTGATCCTGACGCCACTGTCCTTCATTTTATTATGGTATCTGTCGCAGTCTGATGGGCTTTATTTCGGGAGCAGTTGGGATTTGAGTCTACTTCTGGCAACCACTGGTGTGATTACTTCTCTGCCACTNTTACTGTTTGCAGCCGGAGCCCNAAGATTGCGATTAGCGACTCTGGGCTTGCTACAATTTATTGCTCCCACCTGCTTTTTTCTCCTGGGGATTTTTTTGTATGAGGAACCCTTCAGTCAGATCCAGGCAATCTCTTTTGGACTGATNTGGATTGCCGTGGTGATTTACCTAAGTCAGATCCAGCGACAGACAAGGCTACTACAGGAAAACAAGGCGCAGACAGTGCATGGAGATTCAGTTTGAATTCGCGATCAGATTAGCAAACCAGCGGGGTAGAATGTCAGCCGATTCAGAANATGGAAAAACTAAGGGTTCGAGTAAATTATCATTGCTGGGCAACATTGCTTTGATTCTTGGCCTGCTCGTTGTAATTGCTGGTGGTGTGATAGGGTGGTTGATGCCACCGCCGCCGCCGCCGCCGCCAATTGAAACGATTAGCTTGACAGAGGATGAGCCTGTCCTCTCTGAATCAACCAGCCTTCTTGAAGTGCTNAGTCCGAATACAAAGGATACTCCTGACGTTGAAGCAGAGGAAGTACTAGAAGTAGAGGAAGTGATGTTGATTGATGCCAACCAGGTTCCCCCACTACCAATTAAATACTATGTGCAGGTTGCGAATTGTCTCGACAGAGAGTGTGTCGGGGAACATCGGCGTTTGTTGTCTCGTCAGGGCTATCGGACAAGAATCGAAAATTCTGTCGAAAGCATGCCTTTCCGAGAAGTACGCTCCCAACCACTACATTCTTCCGAGCGATCAGCTGCTGTANCTGAAGAGATCAATCAAGATCCTGGCTTGAACGGATATGCTCAGGTGCTCAAGCCGAATGACTGGTATCGTATTTCCCTGGGAGTCTTTCCNNAGGTGGATCAGGCAGACCGTCTGACGAAGGCGCTAAATNCCAAGTATGCCAGAAGAATTACCTTCGAACATGTCGAGATACGCCTNGATTTTGAACACATGCGGGTTTACGCAGGAGGGTATCGTGAAGAGAAGGAAGCGTTGCGTCTCAAAACATATTTAGAAAGAAGAGAGCCCTTGTTCCGAGATCTCTTTGTCACTGCCCTCTTGCCGCGAGATTGAAAGCTTCCTCCATGCCTCGCTTTGCCGAACGCGCCTACAATTTTAGTCCAGGACCAGCGGTTCTTCCGTTACCGGTTCTGGAGAAGGTTCAGAAAGAACTCCTCAACTATCGGGAATGTGGTGCCTCCATTCTGGAGATAAGCCATCGCTCCAAGGATTTCCTACCTATCCTGGATGAAACACAGCAACTCTTCCGCCAACTGACGCAGCTGCCAGATAACTACCGTCTGTTGTTTTTCTCTGGTGGAGCCCAAATGCAGTTTTCGGCGGTACCACTCAACCTGCTAAGTCGCTCTGCCAGCAATCGAGCAAGTTATGCTGTGACCGGGAAATGGGGAGAATTGGCTCTTGAGGAAGGGAAGAGTTACGGTAGTGCAGAAGAATGGGTGCATGGCCGAGAAAACCGCTACAATCGAATTCCCACAGTCCATGCTGAAGATCTGAAACAGCTGAAGGGTTCAGCTTATCTACACCTGACTTCCAACAATACCCTATATGGTACTCAATGGAACCACTTCCCACAGACTGGTGAAGTCCCGCTGGTTATCGATGCAACATCAGATATCCTCAGCCGAGAAGTGGATTTCTCACAGTTTGGGCTAGTCTATGCGAGTCTGCAGAAAAACCTGGGTCCAGCTGGACTGACGCTGGTTGTAGTCCGAGAAGATTTGCTGGGATACCACCTGCCACAGACTCCAAAGTTACTGCGGTACCAAGCCATTGATTCGCAAAATTCACTGAACAACACCATCAATGTGTTTGCCGTCTATGTGATGCGCTATGTCCTGGAATGGTACCAGGAGCAAGGCGGAGTTGCTGCCATAGAGCAGCAAAATCGGCAGAAAGCTAAACTGCTTTATGACTACCTTGATGAGAGCGATTTCTTCCTGACAAATGTCAATTTACCTGACCGCTCATTGGTTAACGTCATCTTTGATCTGCCGACTACCGAGTTGCTGCAGCAATTTCTTCGGGAGTGTGATGAGGTGGGACTACTGGCGCTCAAAGGACATCGTGAGGTCGGAGGTGTGCGTGCCTCTCTCTACAATGCTCTACCTTTGGCTGCCGTGGAACGCTTGGTTGAAAAAATGTGGGACTTTGAGCGAAAAGCATTGACTTAAAAAAAATGAAATGATAGCTTTACCGTTTTCATTTTTTCGGCGAGTCTCTCGTAGCAGTTAACCTGACACCCTAGCCAAAGCCATGCCAACCCTGAACCAAATTGTCCGCAAGGGGCGTAAGAAGCGGGTCGTGAAAAACAACGTCCCAGCCCTGCAGGCTTGCCCTCAACGAAGAGGGGTCTGTGTGCGGGTTTACACCTCAACACCCAAGAAACCAAACTCGGCTCTACGCAAGGTGGCTCGTGTTCGGCTCACCAACGGCATTGAGGTGACAAGCTATATTCCAGGAATTGGTCACAACTTGCAGGAGCACTCCGTGGTGCTGATTCGGGGAGGTCGCGTCAAAGATCTTCCAGGAGTTCGCTACCACGTTGTCCGAGGCGCGCTTGACACAGTTGGTGTTAAGAACCGCAAGCAAGGGCGCTCTAAATATGGTGCGAAGAAAGGGTAGTCCAACATGTCAAGAAGAAGATCTGCTGCAAAGCGCGTTGTTCTCCCCGATCCGAAGTACAAAGATTTCTTGGTCAGCAAGTTTGTCAACAACTTGATGCATGATGGAAAAAAGAGCGTCGCTGAAAAAGTACTTTATCAAGCCTTGGACTTGATCTCACACAAGGAGCAAGAGACCGGAGCTCTTGATGTTTTCCATCAAGCAGTTGATAACGTGAAGCCCAACTTGGAAGTCAAGTCACGGCGTGTTGGGGGTTCTACTTACCAAGTTCCTGTGGAAGTCCGCTCTCAGCGCAGCCAAGCATTGGCTATCCGCTGGCTGATTCGCTATGCAATTGCTCGAAGTGGCAAGTCTATGGAAGAAAAACTTGCTGGAGAATTGCTAGATGCGTTCAACAATCGGGGAGCTTCCATCAAAAAGAAAGAAGATACACACAAGATGGCCGAAGCCAATAAAGCTTTCGCTCATTATCGTTGGTGAACACTGTAAATGTCCAAAGCCCGTCGATTTCGCCGAAACATCGGCATCATCGCACACATTGACGCGGGCAAGACAACAACCACAGAGCGCATCCTTTTCTACACTGGTCGGATTCACAAGATTGGCGAAGTTAACGACGGCTCTGCCACGATGGACTGGATGGAGCAGGAGCAGGAAAGAGGAATCACAATCACCTCTGCAGCTACCAGTTGCGGTTGGAAATACGAAGATGAGGAGTATGATTATAACATCATCGATACTCCAGGGCATGTCGATTTTACGGTAGAAGTCGAGCGCTCACTACGGGTACTTGACGGCGCAATTGCTCTCTATTGTGGGGTAGCTGGAGTTCAGCCACAGTCTGAAACGGTCTGGTGGCAAGCAAGCAAATATAAAATTCCTCGTGTAGCCTTCGTGAATAAACTGGACCGAATCGGTTCAGATTATTTTCGAGTAGTCGAGGATATCGGAAAGAAACTCAAAGCTAACCCAGTAGCCTTACAATATCCCATTGGTAGTGAAGATCAGTTTCGAGGAGTTGTAGATCTGCTAGACCGGAAAGTTCTCTACTTCGTCGAGGAGAGCCTCGGCGCAAAAGTTGATGTGGCAGAAATTCCAGAAAAACTAGAAGAAGCTGTCGAGCAAAAGCGCCAAGAACTGGTTGAAAAAGTTTCGGAACTAGATGATGAGTTGCTAGAAGCTTTTCTGGAAGAGCAGGAGATCAGTACTCAGCGTCTGCGTCAGGTAATTCGAAAGGCAACAATCGAAGGTCGACTGCTGCCTGTCTTGTGTGGAAGTTCATTTAAGAACAAGGGGGTGCAGCCCCTGCTGGACGCCGTAGCTGCCTACCTTCCCTCCCCTGATGATGTGCCGGCAATTGTTGGGAAACAACCGGATAGCGAACAAGAAGAAACCCGCACCACGAGCGATTCCTCCTTTTGTGGCCTTATCTTCAAAATCGCCAGTGACCCATTTGCTGGTCAGATGACCTTCGTCAGAGTCTACTCAGGCGTTCTAGCTTCTGGAAACATTGTCTTCAACCCTCGGACTCGAAAAACGGAGCGCATTGGCACATTGGTCAAGCTTCATTCCAACAAGCGAGCAGAGATTGATCGTTTGGAAGCCGGGGACATCGCCGCAGCCATCGGCCTTTCTGTGGGAGTCACTGGAGACACTATCTGCGAGAAGCGCCATCCGATTTTGCTAGAAGGCACAGAGTTTCTGCAGCCGGTGATCGACATCGCCGTTGAACCGAAAACGAAAGCAGATCAGCCGAAGCTTGAAAATGCTATTTCCAGTATTGAACGTGAAGATCCTTCTTTCCACAAGAAGATAGACCCGGATACAGGACAGGTCATCATTTCCGGAATGGGAGAGTTGCATCTGGAGATTGTGCTGGATCGGCTTTCCCGAGAATTCAAAGTTGGTTGCAATGCTGGCAAACCGAGAGTTTCCTACCGTGAAAGTGCGGCAGCAGCAGCACAGTTGAGACAAATATTTGAAGGTACTTTGGCAGGCAAAGAACAATTTGCTGCTTGTACACTGCGATTGGAGCGCTTGTCGGCAGGTCAAGGGATCAAAGTACTCAGCGAATTACCGAGCAGCACTCCACTCGGCTTTGCGCCAGCAATCGAGACCGGTATTAGGGATGCGGCGCAGAGTGGGATGTTGTTGGGTTATCCGATGGTGGATCTACAATTCACAATATTGGAAGCGGAATGGCGAGAAGATGGAAGTACAGAATTGGCATTCCAACTTGCTGCAAGAAACGGGGTGAGAGAACTAGTTAAAGAGGCTGGTCCAACCCTTCTGGAGCCGATGATGAGTGTAGAGACGATCCTACCAGAGGCTTTCTTGGGAGAAGTGATTGCGGATCTCAATACTCGCAATGGACGCATTAAATTGGTAGAGGATCAAAACGAGATGAAGGTTGTTGGATCTGAAGTATTCCTCTCCAAAATGTTCGGTTATTCGACTGATTTACGCTCTGCTACGCAAGGGCGTGCCTTATACACCATGACATTTTCTCACTACGAGGAATTACCAAATGAAACACTTCAGCAGATTCTATCATTTGGTAGTGCATAATGGGGCTTGTGTAAGCGACAATCCACAAATGAACAAAGGAGTCATCAATGGCGCGAGAGAAATTTGAACGAACCAAACCCCACTGTAACATTGGGACAATTGGCCACGTGGATCATGGTAAGACTACATTGACAGCGGCAATTACCAAAGTGTTGGCTATGAAAGGCTTCGCCGAAAAGCGTGAATACGGTGAAATCGACGCAGCCCCAGAAGAGCGAGAACGTGGAATCACGATCGCGACAGCACATATCGAATACGAAACTGAAAATCGTCACTACGCTCACGTGGACTGTCCAGGTCATGCTGACTACGTTAAGAACATGATCACTGGTGCAGCCCAAATGGATGGCGCAATTTTGGTTGTCTCTGCGGCTGACGGCCCAATGCCTCAAACACGAGAGCACATCCTGTTGGCACGTCAGGTCAATGTTCCATACCTCGTTGTTTTCATGAATAAAGTAGATCAAGTGGACGATGCTGAGCTACTAGAACTGGTCGAAATGGAAGTTCGCGAATTGCTAAGCAGCTATGATTTCCCTGGGGACGACATTCCTCTGATCATGGGATCAGCACTAACTGCAATGGAATGTGCTTCAGAAGATCCAGAAAATGATGAATACAAGCCAATCACTGAATTGATGTCCAGCGTTGATGACTACATTCCGAACCCAGAGCGGGATTTGGACAAGCCATTCCTGATGTCAGTTGAAGATGTCTTCTCAATCTCTGGACGTGGCACAGTAGCTACGGGTCGAATTGAGCGGGGTCTGGTCAAGGTCGGTGAGGAAATTGAAATCTGTGGAATTCGCGAGACCCAGAAGACTACAGTCACTGGAATTGAAATGTTTCGCAAACTACTTGATGAAGGTCGAGCGGGTGACAACGTAGGTTTATTGCTGCGGGGTCTCAAGCGAGAGCAAGTGGAACGTGGCCAGGTAATCTGTAAGCCAGGTTCAATTACACCGCATACCAACTTCAAGGCACAGGTCTACGTACTCACCAAGGACGAAGGTGGACGTCACACGCCATTTTTCACCAACTACAGACCTCAGTTCTACTTCCGAACCACTGACGTTACTGGTGTGGTTCAGTTGCCAGCAGATGTCGAAATGGTGATGCCTGGCGATAACGTAGCGATTGAAGTTGAGTTGATTACACCGATTGCTCTGGAAAGAGAAGTGCGTTTCGCGATTCGTGAAGGTGGACGTACTATCGGTTCCGGAGTTGTCACCGAAGTTACCAAGTAATTATACCGCAGGAGAGGGAAAACCCTTCTCCTACTGCAGGTTGGAGCATGAACGAAAAAATTAAAGTCCGCTTCAAAGCGTACGACGACAAGTTATTGGATCAAACGGTTGAAGAAATTGTCCGCACGGTCAAGCGCACAGGTGCCCAAATTGTAGGACCGATTCCCCTTCCGACTAAGATCCACAAGTACACGGTCTTGCGCTCTCCACATGTGGATAAAAAGTCACGCGAACAGTTTGAGATGCGCGTGCACAAGAGGTTGCTCTACATTATGGAAACGACACCACAAACCATGGACGCGCTAATGCGCCTGGATATTTCTGCTGGAGTGGACATTGGCATCAAGCAGGTTTGAGCATGCAATTAGATACATATAACCTAGATGGTGAAAAAGTTGGCAGCGTCGAGATCCAAGACAAGTTGATTCAAGAAGAATATTCTTCGCGCATCTTGCAGGAAGCAATTGTCGCATACCGAAATGAAACGCGTCAGGGGACACACTCTACGCTGCAGCGATCCGAAATTTCAGGTAGTACTCGCAAACTGTGGAGACAGAAAGGAACAGGTCGGGCACGAGTCGGTAGCGTAAAGAACCCGATTTGGCGACACGGTCCAGTAGTTTTTGGTCCTCAGCCTCGTGACCATGGGATAAAGATTAATCAGAAGGCGCGCCGCAAGGCTGTCCGAGTTGCGCTGTCAGAAAGGATAAGACGGGAGCAACTTTCCGTGTTAGAGCAACTGGAATTGCCTACGCACAAGACCAAGGCATTTAATGGTATCCTCTGCAAGTTCACAGAGGGGAAGTGCTTGGTAGTCGTCAAAGATATTGATAATAACTTGGAGCGAGCATCGAAAAACCTTCCTAATGTGAAGGTTCTTAGGGCAGCAAATGTCAATGCCTATGAGATTGTTAACCATGATCGTCTGCTCTTGGCCAAGGACGCGATTCCAGTCCTCGAAGAAAGGTTAGGCT
>NYVT01000084.1:0-9496 GCA_002684675.1 Deltaproteobacteria bacterium | reverse complement strand
GTTCTCCAAAAAAAAAATCCTGAATTCTGACGAAGCCCAATTGGAACTTGGTTGGGCAGTCCTCTCTCCTATCCCCCCTCCAAATCAAATCTCACGACAAGTCAGCTCTGTCCTAGTCCTTTATAACGAGTCTGATGATTGTCTCAGTACCATCCAAGAACACTGGAAATCTAAGGCCTATCAGGTTGATTCTCTTTGCATGAATCAAATTGACTGGAAGCAACACAATGATGCGATCAGTCTCAAAAAAGAAATCGATCGCATTCTAGGAAGCGATCAGATATTCCAGGGCATGATTTGGTTACATCCAAAGTTTACTGAATCTAAAGAGGGACTGGACAAAAGTGGTGATGTTTGGCTTCAAAAAGCTCTAATTTTTACAGGAGCTATCAAGACTAGATTGGCTTCAGACAGCAGAATAATGTATGTAGCCCAAGGATACGGAAAGCTTGGTTCTGGACAAAATATCGAATTTCAAGTGGCTAACGGCCTCTCTGCACTCGCAAAAACGGTACAGGTAGAATGGACAGAGACTGATGGACGATTTATCGATATCCATCAAGATTTCGATTCAGTACAGTTTACTGATCTAGTTTGGCAGGAATGGAATGATCCAAATCTCAGTAGAAATCAGGTCGGTTGGGACCAGAACCTCCAAAGATGGGAATTTGAAAGAATTCTTCACACCCCTCAATTTACTCAACAGGAACTAGCCCTTTCACGAAGAGTTTGGCTTGTCAGTGGTGGAGCAAAAGGGGTCACGGCTGATTGCCTGCTAGCGCTGGCTAAACACAGTTCTGACACCTTTATTCTATTGGGAAGGTCTGCACTGGAAGAAGAACCCGCTTGGGCTTTTAAAGTCCTTGATGAAGAACTAAAAGAAGCTGCCTTGGAAGAGTTTAAATCCAAGGGTGAGAAGGTAACCCCCAAGTTACTCAGTCAGGCGCTCAAGCAAATTCAATCAACACGCGAAATCAACCAGACGATTCTCAAACTTGAAGAACTTGGATCAACAGCAGTTTATGTTAAAGCGGACATCTCCGATCAAGCTGCATTTGGCAGGGCTATCAAGCCCATAATCAAACAACTTGGCCCGATCACGGGCCTTATTCACGGGGCTGGGGTTCTTGCGGATCGGAAGCTGGAACAAAAGTCGATTCAGGAGTTTAAATTAGTTTATGGAACGAAAATCCATGGATTCCGTAATATCTGGAAAGAGCTAGACCACTCAACACTGACCCATGTCTTATTGTTTTCTTCAGGAGCTGGATTTTTCGGGAATCCTGGGCAGTCCGACTACGCTATTGCGAATGAAACGATGAATCAAATAGCGTGGGATTTACAAAGACGTCATCCGCACATCAAGGTAATCAGCTACAATTGGGGTCCTTGGGATGGAGGAATGGTAGATGAAAACTTAAAAAAGCTTTTTCACCAGAGAGGTGTTCAAGTTATTCCCCGAGAAGAAGGTGCAAGAATCTTTGCAGAGAGTGCTGTAAGAAATGATCAGCTACCATCGCCAGTTTTTGTCATCGGTAATGATATTAGGGGGAAAGATTCACCCGTTTCGTCTACCCCCTGGGAGGAGTCCATCACTCTCAAACTGGAAGACAATACTCTTTTCAAAGATCATTCGATCGGAGGGGTTCCTGTCCTGCCAACGACCTACGCACTTTCTTTGCTTCTCGGAGCGTCGGAGGATCATTATCCAGGCTATAAAGTCCAAAAGTTTCAAAACTTTAAAGTTCTTCAGGGACTCCGCTTTGATGAGCAGATCTCAAATTATTTTACCATCAGGGGTAGTGTTATAAGTGAATCAAGTGATGTGTTTGGTATCAGTATTTCCTTACAAAGTGCAGACAAGAAGAAATCACTGGCTAAACAACACTATCATGTCGAGGTTTTCCTCGCTGCTGATTCAACTAAACCTTACAGACAAGCTGTTACCAATGATTGGGGACCCTCAAACTTTGAAGCCTATGGAAACGGCACTCTCTTTCATAAAAACTACTTCAAAGTGCTCTCAGCCTCCTCAAACGCAAAAACCGAGATTAGTTCTTTTGATGTGAATCTGCCTGAGGTTCCTATTGAGAAAATCAAGAATTGGGTTGGGAATCAATTTGCTCCACTTTTGTTAGATGCAGGACTCCAGGCAATGCTAGTCAAAGGGCGTGAAATCACGAAATTGCCAAGCCTCCCATTGTCCATTGACAGTGGTTCATTCCTAGCTCCCCTTCGGAGTTCAAAATACAAAATCAAGATTGAGAACGAAAAACTTTCAGGGACCTCTCAACTGCTTGCCGACTTGGTTTTCTTGGATGAATCGAACTATCGTGTGCTTCGCTTTGAAGGAGTTGCGGTAACCTTCAGTGAAAAATTGGAACCTATGTTTCAGATCAAATCCCAGGGATGAGAAGACTTGTCATTGCAAGTTCCTGCTTCTTGGTAGTGACGGGGCTTATTTTGACTTGGCAAGATCATCTTCCCATTGATGAAGAAGATCTATTTATCTCACTGTTGCATATCTGGGTTGGTTTCTTCTTCATTGTGATTTTCCCGATGTATGCCATTGATCATCTCAATACTCATCGAGGAAAACTTAGAAAATTTTCTTGGACATTGCTCTCCGGATCCTTGCAACTGATTTCTGGAATTGGTCTTCTTATCAGCGGAATCATTCTACTTCTTTGGGGCGATGAACTGGAACTCCCTGTCACAGTCCATTATTTGCTCACCTTCACCTTAATAGCTGGGCTAATTGCTCATTGGCGAATCCCAAAAAACAAATAATCTCGCCAAATTTTCTCCAGGTTATATTTAAAAGACTCATGACATCCCCCATTGCCATTTCTGGATTTGCGTGTCTCTTTCCGGAGGCTGATTCACTGTCAACTTTCACTAGATTTCTAAAGGAGGAAAGACCCTCTTGGAGAGATGCGACTGACGACGATTTGTCTTTACCCGCCCAGCAGTTTTTTTCATCCGCCAAGGGAATACCCCACAGAATCTATTGCCTTCAAGGAGGTTTCGTTGATGATCAACAGGCACTTAAACCAGATGACTGGGCAGAGAACGATTGGAGAAATGTTGACCCGTCCTATCGATGGCCTCTGCAAGTTGCTAAACAGGCTCTTGCTCAAGGAGGTATAGATCTTGAGGAAGCACATCATCCTCGTGGAGGTCTTATCCTTGGAAATCTGTCTTTTCCGACAAGAACATCAAATCAAACCGCGATGGATTTCTACAAGGAGTTCTGGGAGAGAGAACTACGTAAAGCTAGTGCTTCAGCAAATTTTGAATTGCCTCAATTTTTGGAATCCAGCTCAACAGAAGGGAGTCAACATCTTTCAACAGCCAGTGGTCCTGCTGAATTTCTGAAAAGGGAACTGGGCCTTGGGGAGTGTACATTTTCAATTGATGCTGCTTGTGCTTCCTCCTTATATGCCATTCGGCTGGGTTGCATGGCGTTACGCAGTGGTGAAGTTGACTGGGTGCTCGCTGGTGCAGTCAGTGCCGCAGATCCTTTCTTCATTCATGCAGGGTTTTCTCTGCTGCAAGCATACCCTGAAAGTAACGAGACCAGCGCCCCCCTGGACCAAAACTCAAAGGGGCTTTATGCGAGTGAAGGAGTAGGCATGGTCCTACTTCGCAGATTGGAGGATGCCAGAAGTCAGGACAACCCAATCTTGGGAGTTATTCGAGGGAGTGGCTGGTCGAATGATGGCAAAGGAAAGTTTGTACTAAGCCCCAACCCCTTTGGTCAGAAGCGAGCCTATGAGCGAGCGTACGAAGAAGCGGGCCTTCACCCTAGTGAAGTCAATTATCTAGAATGTCATGCCACTGGAACTCCGCTAGGCGATCGAATTGAGGCACAGTCCATCGCCAATTTCTTCGGTGAAAAACTTCCACTATTGGGCTCCGTCAAATCAAATGTTGGGCACATGCTCACTGCAGCTGGGATGAGCAGCCTTGCAAAAATTCTTGGAGCGTTTGACTCAGAATCCATTCCAGCTTCAATTCGTATTAAAAGCCCACAATTGCCGGAGGACAAGATTGTTAGAACTCCCTTTCAGTGGCAAAAAACCGAAATCCCTCGCGTCGGGGCAATCAGTTCCTTTGGCTTTGGTGGTACAAATGCCCATCTAATTTTACAGGATCAAATCCCCGAGCCTTCAAATAATGCGATCAAATATTCAAATCACCCCTTATTTATCACAGGTTTTGAAGCTTGTTTTGGGGGTTGTTTAAATTGCCTTCAGATGGCTGGAGCAATTGATCGGCATGAAACTCAAATCAGATCCTTGCCCACAACAAGGTGGCAAGGAATGGGGACCACTTTAGCTCCCAAAGCTGCATTCTTGGAAGCTTTTGAGATTGATTTAAAGGAGCTCAAGCTGCCTCCTCATCAGAAAGAACAACTCATTCCTCAACAGCTTTTAGCAATTCATTTGGCAGAAAAAGCCATTCAGGATGCAAGTCTNGAATACGGCAGTAAGGTAGCTGTTTTGATTGCGATGGAGACCGACGCTGAACTTCACCAGTTTCGNGGAAGACNTCAATTGGAAGCGCAAATACGTCAGGCCTTTAAAGGACTCATTGATGATGAACATTCNCAAAATCAGCTAACCCAGCTAATAGAAACCATTCGTCAGTCATGGCCTCAACCGGAAACTGTCAACAGCTTCACAAGCACCATCGGGAACCTAATGGCTTCACGAATCGCTGCTTTACACGATTTTCATGGCCCTGCTTTTACAGTGTCAATGGGAGAGGATTCTGTTGAGAAATGCCTACAAATCGCCAAATGGCTCTTTGCCGAAGAGGATCTTGATGGGCTTGTTCTAGTTGCTGTAGACCTGCAGGCAAATCTAGAAAGGATGCTTTCGATAAAGGAGGANCATATTTTNGGGGAGGGTGGAGGCGCCATAATNCTGCAAAATCTGGATTCTCAAAATTCCTCCAAAATCTATGTAGCACTGGATGATTTAAAATCAGAAAGTGATCAATTGAATGATCTATTCGGAAAATGTGGTGCTGCCGAAGGCATGCTCCAGCTGATTGGTGGACTCTTGAGCAAAGCTGAAAAGCTTCAAAGAAAGCTCCATAGNCATCAAAAGCCTCTCCNAGAAAAGCCACTCAAGCGTAAAGTAGTCCTTGGTTCAGNCCCCATCAAAGAGAAATTCCAGATGTTGCTGAACCAACAACCTGAGNTGAAGAATTGGTTGAACCGTTTAAAATCGNCAAAGAATTTTGACCAACCCTCATCANCTCAAAGGTTACCATCAGGCTTTCATCTATATANCCCACCAAGCCACCATCAGGCCCACCGAGCCTTCCTCNACTNNAGAGAGACTGCTTTTAGNGGAATGGTTCAAAATCTTCTAGAATCAAACCGCCCGGCTGAATTCACTCAAATTTNACCAATTCAAGAAGAAACACCCTCCCCGGAATTTCTNAGCATTTCCAAGAAAGCGGATCGAAACTTCGTTTCAAAAACCTTGGGGACANTCACTGGCAACACTTTTAAAATCGACGCCACNGGGAAACAAGTAGTTTTTGATTACGAGGACCTGCTTGAGTTNGCAGGTGGACGCATCGCTGAGGTATTTGGTCAGGACTATGCCATCATCGACAGCTATGAGCGATGCGTTCGGTTGCCCTTAGACCCCTATCTGCTTGTCACCAGGGTAACTGAACTGGAAGCAGAGCCCCACCAATTCAAACCGTGCCGCATTACAACTGAGTACGACATCCCCAAAGAGGCTTGGTTTGCAACAGATGAACGCATTCCTTGGGCCGTAGCCATCGAATCTGGCCAGTGTGACTTGATGCTGATCAGCTACCTTGGGATCGATTTTCAAAATCGGGGGGACCGTGTCTATCGCTTACTCGATTGCACNATGACTTTCATTNAAGCTCTTCCACGAGGTGGACAAACACTCCGGTATGAAATTCACATCGACTCCTTCGCCAGACATGGCGAAAGCCTACTCTTTTTCTTCCACTACGAGTGCTTCGTTGGTAATCAAATGGTGCTCANAATGGATGGTGGTTGTGCGGGATTCTTCACTGAAGAGGAGCTTGATCAGGGCAAGGGAGTAATTCATACAGAGAAAGAACTCCAGGCTCGTCAACAGATTCAGCCTACCAATTTCTCTCCACTACTTCACTGTAACCAGACAACTTTTGAGCGAGATGACTTGCTCCATCTAGTTCACGGTAATCCGGCCAAATGCTTTGGAGAGCANTATCAGCAAGCTAATAAAAATCCATCCCTAAGAATGGCCCCTGAACAATTGCTGATGAACGATCGCATTCTGAATGTAAACACCACTGGGGGAGCCTGGGGACTNGGAACCGTTGAGTCAGAAAAGAAACTTCGTCCGGACGACTGGTATTTCACCTGTCACTTTTATAAAGACCCTGTGATGGCTGGTTCATTGATCGCAGAGGGCTGTGTTCAATTGCTTCAGTTCTTCATGCTCTATTTGGGNCTGCAAACCCTCACCGAAGACGCCAGTTTCGAACCAATCCTCAATCTTCCCCAAATTGTCAGGTGCAGAGGCCAGGTCATCCCATCTGACTCATTGATGACCTATCGACTGGAGGTAAAAGATATCGGAGTTGATCCAGAGCCCTACATGATAGCGAACATAGATGTGTTAGTGGATGATCGCATCGTTGTTGACTTCAGGGATGTAGGGGTNCGTTTNGTTAAGAAAAGTGACAAAGNAATNCATCAACAAATCCCTCTCCAAGTTGCCATAAATTCAAAACCAGCTTTTGATGAAGTCGCTGTTCAGAACTTTGCCGATGGATCNNTAGCCAAGTGTTTTGGTGAGAAGTACGCGCCCTTTGATGCAAGACCCTTCACGCAAAGAAATCCATGTCTGGATTTAAAACTGCTGACTCGAGTGTTGGAAGTATTCGGAGAAACTGGAAAGTTTTCAAAGCCAGCTGGACTGCTTGCGGAATNCAATGTTGCTGAAATGGATTGGTATTTTGCNGACCCAAGTTCTATCACTCCTCTCCCAGCCAGTGTTCTGATTGAAATCGCGCTACAACCTTGTGGTTTTCTCGGAGCTTGGATGGGTAGCATCTTTGAATTCCCCGATGAAGACCTTCACTTTCGCCTGGTGGAAGGCCACGCCCGCTTGCTAGGACGTCCAAACCTAGAAAACTCTAAGATACTGACCAAAGTTCAACTGGATCGGATGACTCGTTTCGATGGCCAGGTCATTGAACATTTCACCTATCACCTCAGCACGGATGCTNCTCATGATGAGGTGTTTTTTGAGGGGGTCGCTTTGTTNGGTTACTTCCCAGAGTGGGCCCTAGAACGGCAACGGCAACGCTATCCTGATCCAGATTGGTCAGCATCCCCNGAAATCCCCTACTTAGACTGTCCTTTGAATGGCCAGCTGGATCTGCTGCATCAAGTTCAACTTGATCCTACCGGGGGTTCGATAGGTCTGGGTCGCGTTGTGGGACGTCGTGAAGTGGATGACGGGGACTGGTATTACCCTTGTCACTTTCACAAAGATCCTGTGATGCCAGGGTCTTTNGGAATTGAAGCAGCTTTGCAAGCTCTTCGTGCACTAGCTGAAGGATCNCCATCTAGATCAAAAAGCAGCACCGTTGACTGGCCGTTNAACTCAGAATGGAAGTGGGAATTTCGTGGAGAAGTACGACCTGGCACTAAGGAGTTGACCGTACTCGTAGAGGTGACAGAGAAAATACCTCAAGGGAATCAAGTCGAGTGGGTAGCCAATGCNATCGTAACCCGTGATGGAAAAAGAATTTATCGATTGCCNAGAATCTCCTTGTTAGTCTGAGATTCACCTGCCTGTTTCAATNGGAAGATCATGACGACTTCCCCATTCTGTCCAAGATCCATCATAGATTTTGACTTGGTGATGNCCCATCAAATGTAAGCCCAAAGCAAGAATACAAGCCGTCACACCAGAACCACACGAGCAAACGATTTCCTTNTCTGCTGAAAATGACNTAGCTTCAAATTTGCCCTTAATTTGATCAACTGATAACAACCTCCGATCAGAGTCTTCCAAAAGCTCCATAAAAGGCAAATTCTTGGAATTCGGGATGTGCCCGCTCCGCAAACCAGGCCGTGGTTCATCCACCTCACCCGAAAATCTCTCACTGGGGCGCGCATCCAGAATCAATGAATTCTGATCCTTCGGGTGCTCCAGGACTGATTCCCAATTACAAAACATCTGCTTGTTGAAAACTGCTCTGAATTGACTCGGCTTCGCTTCAGATCTCCCGTTGCTTAGTGGACGATTTTCTGTCTTCCACTTTGGCAATCCTCCATCCAGTAAAGAGACCCTTTCATGTCCAAAAGCTCGAAACATCCACCATACACGTGCAGCAGAGAACAATCCGGTGGTGTCGTAAACAACCACCCAGCTNTCGTTTCCAATACCAAGTTCACCAATTTTTTTNGAGAAGTACTCTTCCGTCGGAATCGTATGAGGCAACTCACTTTCCGGGTCAGAGACTTCATCTAAATCCAGGAAAACTGCGCCAGGCAGGTGCTCTTGTTCAAACTCTTCAAGGCCATTTCTTTTTGCTNTGGGCAAATGCCAACTGGCGTCAACAATGCGCAGGTTTNGATGTTCGAGGNAATTGCTCAGTTCCTCTGATTGGACAAGGGTTGGTAATGCAAAGCTCATCTTTGTGCTTTCTGAACTCAATTNNAAAATTCCTTGGGACGATTACGATCCATCATCAAGAGCANATCGTCCAAAATGGTATCATCCAATTGCAAAAGCAGTCGGTTCAGCTTATCCAGGCGTTCTGCTGGAATTTTNGACAAGACAATCCGACCATTTTTACGATCAAGTTTATGTTGCCAGGGTTTGTCTCCATTTTTCTGCAAGGAACCCTGGTTCCGTAGACGGGTCTGCTCTCGAAAAATTCTTAAGGAAAGCTCCAATTCATCCCGGCTGAGGCTCTCCAAGCGGCNCAATAATTCCCGCTGTTTCNCATGGGCTCTTCGAGGATTTGCAGGATCTTTCAGATAAGCGATCCGTCTCAGGGAATAAAGCATCCCACGCACATCCATCTCCAGCAAGCCCNNAGTTCCGTGANTCTGGATCATTTCAATGATTTTGGCATCACTGAGCGCCGTTTTACGATCCTGTACTTGAATGATTTCTTCAATATAGAGAGCCAGATCTCTTTGGTGTTTCTCCTCCAGCTCAGCGAAGTGCTCNGTGTAAATTCTGTAAATGTTGAACAACACCTGGCGTTTGTCCTGTTGCATTCTGTGCTCACGAGCTTCGATGCTCCGGACAAGCTCTACCGTTTCCAGTTCCAGTCGCTTGAGGGGACTAAACGAAAGCTTCTCCGGGTTTTCACTTTCCGATGACATCTGATGTAAGCCTCGTCGGGCCGCATTGCGCTGGTATTGTGAACGGGTGGTCATTAGAACTCCGGAAAGAGGGCCTGCACCAAAACTCGCAGGCGTGAGGTC
>NYVT01000083.1:0-20150 GCA_002684675.1 Deltaproteobacteria bacterium | reverse complement strand
CAAAAGGACTGGCTCAGCAAATTGCCCTGTTGCTGGCGTTGCAGAATACGGAAGACTGGTTTCGCCGCAACCGTCAGAACATCTACACACCACTGACCGATGAAGAGCAGCAACAACTTCATCAAAGACGAGAGCGTAAGCTGGCACGCCAGCAACAAGAAGCAAATATACGTAGGTGGGTTGAAGAGTTGGAATTAGGTAAATGGCCCAATACTGAAGAACAAACTCTGGTTCAACAAGATTGGATTGAACAGTTGAAATCCCTACTATTCTTCGGCAGAGATTCAGGATATTGGAAGGAATTAGCCCCCTGGATCGGCTTGGGTGCTAGCCACGAACAAGCTGATGAACAGCAACTTCGTCGCTTGCTCCAGAAAGCGGGGCAACCAGTTCGTTGGGGGGAACTACAACTGCGCAAAGCTCAGGTCTCTTTGGATTTTCCAGCGGAAGCACTGCGGGCAGCTGAAGTGCTTCAACAACGAGCCCAGGTCAATTTCTCAAGCCTACCGGAAGAACGCCCTGTCTTCACTGTCGATGCTACCAAAACCAAGGACTATGATGATGCAATCTCAGTGAAAAGCTGGACAGAACGCAGCATCGAACTCAGTGTTCACATAGCCGATCTCACCCAGCATATTGATCCAGAAGACTCCCTATTTTCACTGGCAGAACAACGAACCTCCTCAGTTTACACCGTGGAGGATACTTACCCGATGTTTCCGGAGAACCTTGCTAACGATTACTTCTCTTTACGAGCTGGCCCTCCCAAAACAGTAATGAGCTTCCATCTACAACTGTTTCTCGACGGCACTTGCCTGCTTCATGGCATCGAGCACGAGCAAATCGTTGTACAACAAAATTTTACTTATGAGGAAGTTGACTCATTTGTCAAGCAGCAGGATTCTTTCTGGGGAATGCTGTTTAACTGTTGCGATGCTCAACGCAAGTTTCGGCTGGCAAATGGAGCTTTGGACATAGAGCGCAAGGAGTTTGAGTTAGACATTACAGACCCAGAAAATATTCGTGTGCTTGAACGAGACCGGAAAAGCCCAGCAAACAGTCTCGTGCAAGAATTAGCGATTCTTGTCAATCACCTCGCTGGAGAGCAGCTAGAACGTGCTCGCCTACCCGGTATCTTTCGTACCCAGGCACCCTACGAGATCACACAGGAGCTGGCTGAAGGTGAAAAACTGACGATGGATCATGTTAACCTTGAAGGGGCCCGTCTGGCAGTCAATCCAGGTGCTCACTCGGGGCTGGGCTGTTCGGTATATATGCAGGTTACCTCGCCAATTCGGCGCTTTGTGGATCTCCTCTGCCAATGGCAACTCCGACACGCACTGCAGCATCAACAAGCACTTTTCAGCGAGCAGCAATTGATGAGCTGGGCGTCCGAAATTGAATTACGCCATCGCTCCTATGCTCGAACCGAACGAGAAATTGAACGTTACTGGAAATTGCGCTACGTAGGGCAACATCTGGGTCAAGTGTTTGCGGCACGTGTCCGCCGTGAGTTGAATCAGCGGATCGAAATCGAGTTGGAAGATCTGGGTCTAGTTTGTCAGCTACCGGGTTCCCGTCCCAAGGGTACCCAACTTGGAATTGAGGTCATGCAGGTTGATCCAGAAGGCGGGAATCTATTCGGAGAATTCCGAAACCATCCGGGAGAAGCTAATTCAGGAGTACAATGAAGCAAATCTTGATTCCAAAACTGCTGCGTCATAAGGGACAGGAAAANCTCACCTGCCTCACTGGCTATGATGCTTTTCANGCTACCATACTGGATGAATCTTCAGTCGATATGATCCTCGTCGGAGACACACTGGGGTTAATGGTCCAGGGTCATGATTCAACACTACCTGTGACCTTANAAGAGATCATCTACCACGCTAGGATCGTGACACGTTGNGCAACAACCAAACTGGTGCTCGTAGACATGCCCTTTGGCAGTCTGCAAGCGGATGTAGCCCTCAACGTGGAGCAGTCCATCCGGGTCTTTAAAGACAGTGGGGCTGGTGCTCTCAAGATGGAAGGAGCTACTTCCGAGATCCTGACTACTATCCGACACCTGACTCCGATGGGAGTTCCTGTATGTGGACACATCGGTTTCCAGCCCCAGTCGGTCCATTTAAGCGGCTATAAGATTGACGGTAAAACATTGCCTGATCAGCAGCGACTTCTAGAGGAAGCGCAACGTCTGCAAGACGCTGGGTGCTTTGCGATTGTTTTAGAGTGCATAGTGGATGAGGTCGCTAAGCTAATTACTAAATCTGTGGACATGTTGACAATTGGAATTGGTTCTGGTCTAGGAGTAGATGTGCAAGTGCTTGTGCTTCACGATTTGCTCGGAATGACTACCGGTAGGATGCCCTCTTTTGTTCGCCAGTACGCCCAACTACAAAGGACTGCCTTGGCAGCAGTGAACGATTGGGTTGATGACGTCCGCAGTTTAAATTATCCAAGTCTTGGTGAATCTTATCAGAATCCAAATCAATCGCTCAAAAGCTCCGAAGAAATGTCTGAAAAGGAACTTGCAAAAACAGTTAAATNTCCTTAAANATAANGGTTTTATTTTCCAATTCNCCANCTATTTTNGTGAATTTTGATCCTCTTTCCCTGACCTGATTCAGGCAGGTATCGGAACAACAAGCCATCATCAATCATGGAGACATCATGGCTGTAATTTCAATGCGGCAATTTCTAGAAGCCGGCGTTCACTTCGGACACCAGACCAAGCGCTGGAACCCCAACATGGCTCCCTACATCTATGGAGTCAAGAGTGGCATTCATATCATCGATCTGCGCCAAAGCCTCAAGCAACTTAAAGTGGCCTACGAATATGCCAAAACCACGGCTTCAGAAGGTCGCAACTTTCTTTTTGTTGGCACCAAGCCCCAGATCCAAAACATCGTCCAAGAAGAAGCCAACCGATGTGGAGCAAATTATATCAATTTCCGCTGGCTCGGTGGAATGCTGACCAACTTTTCTACNGTCAAACAGTCAATTAGTCGATTGAAAGAATTTGAGGAGTTGGCGGGAGAAAACGACACTTACGAAGGCATCATTAAAAAAGAAGCACTACGCATCCAACGTAAGCGTGAGAAATTAGACCAGTCTTTGGGCGGTGTGAAGACCATGCGTGGGCTCCCTGATCTAATCTTCGTTGTGGATTGCCGTAGAGAGCATCTAGCAATCCGGGAAGCTAACAAACTAGGAATTCCCATCATCGCAATTGCGGACACCAACAGTGACCCAAAAGATGTCACTGTCCCGATTCCAGGCAATGATGATTCCCCCAAAGCCGTACGACTCTTTGCCAGNGTTATTNCAACTGGCATTTTAGAAGGNCGCGCAAGTCGGGCGAGNATTTCTACCGCTGACAGTGGNACCCCTGCTGAGATTAGCCANGCTGNACCTGCTCCAGCAGAAAGTGAGCCTACAACAGAAGAAAAAGAAGTGACTGACACACCTGCTACCCCCTGAATAAACCTATCAGCGAAGGAGAGAAAGAATNATGGCTGAGATCACCGCCGCCGCCGTCAAGGAACTNCGTGAACTGACTGGTGTGCCAATGATGGATTGCAAAAAAGCTCTCGTTGAAACCAACGGAGATATTGAAGCTGCCAAAGACTTTCTGCGNAAGCGGGGGCAAGCCAAGGCGATCAAGAAATCTTCGAGAGAAACCAATGACGGTGCCATCGCAGCGTTTGTCAGTGACGACTCAAGAACTGCGAGCCTCGTCAAGCTATCCTGTGAAACAGACTTTGTTGCTAAGAACGAACGTTTTCAAAATCTACTGCAAACCATTTGTGATCAAGTGGCTACTCAAGGAGACTCAGAGGTTCCAAGTCAAAATTTGATTGACGGATCNGGAACTATTCAGGACCTGCTGACCCAAAGTGTNGCTGAGCTAGGGGAAAACATCCAGTTTGCAGAAGCGAAGCGATTCGAACTNAACGAAGGTGTGATCGGCTCCTACATTCACATGACAGGAAAAATTGGAGTACTTGTCCCTATCGCGGCCAACGGTANTGCAGATAAAGACCAATTGACATCCTTGGCCAGAGACATCGCGATGCACATTGCCGCAACCCCTGCAGAAGCTGTTCTTCCAGAGCAAGTGGATCAATCTGTTCTGGACAAGGAAAAGGAAGTCTTCGTTGCACAAGCCCGTGAATCTGGTAAGCCGGANAACATCATTGAGAAAATGGTAAGCGGTCGGATTCAGAAATTCTTAAAAGAAATCTGTGTCAGTTCTCAACCCTTCGTCAAAGATCCCCAGCGTACTGTTCAGCAGTTGGTAGACGACAAAGCTAAGGAACTAGGAGTGGAACTTCGATTCGACAGCTTCGCCAAATTCAACTTCTGAGGACGTTTGCAACCTTCCTATCAGCGAATTCTTCTCAAACTCAGCGGGGAAACTCTTGGAGGAANCAAGGGCTTTGGTTTCGACTATGAAGCGGTTAAAACCATTGCTGAAAACATCNCCAAGGTTCACGATCTGGGAGTTGCGGTAGGAGTCGTGGTAGGGGGTGGAAANATTTTTCGAGGTGCCCGCTCTGCTGAGGGACACATTGGCCGAGTCGCTGGTGATCACATGGGGATGATGGCCACCGTGATCAACAGCATCTGCCTGCAAGAAGTTCTAGAGCAACGCGGAGTCACCACCCGGGTAATGTCTGCCATCGATATACGCGCTGTAGCCGAGCCCTANATCAAGCGTCGGGCTGACCGACACTTGGAGAAGTCACGAGTGGTCATCTTTGCAGCGGGAACTGGGAACCCGTTCTTCACAACAGACACAGCTGCGGTACTAAGGGCTTCTGAAATCAGTGCAGAGATTGTGATCAAGGCCACCAAGACCGACGGTGTCTATGATAAAGACCCAATGCTCCATGCCGATGCCATCCGTTACGAACAGCTCAATTATGCTGAGGTCCTGAAACGCAATCTAAAGGTTATGGACTCAACAGCGATTGCCTTCTGTAAAGACAATGATTTGCCAATCATGGTTCTTGACATTAATGCCCCCAACTCCATCCTAAGGGCAGCTTGTGGTGAACCTGTTGGCACCCTGATTAGCTGAGAAATACATCATGCAAGCTGAGACGATCGAAGAAGTTCAAGAGACAGTCCGCCGAAAAATGGATAGTACGTTGAACAACTTGCGACAGGAGTTCAACAATATTCATGCGGGCCGGGTTACACCAGCTATGCTTGAGAATGAGAAAGTTGACTACTACGGAGTCCCAACTTCGATTACACAAGTTGCCTCNGTTTCCGCACCGGAACCCCAACTGCTGATGATCAATCCTTGGGAAAAAAATATGATTAAGGAGATCGAGCGAACGCTTCAAGCAGCAAACCTNGGTTTCAGCTTATCCAATGATGGCAATGTAATCAGAGCACTGTTACCACCGTTTACNGAAGANCGGCGCAAGGAACGAGTCAAGCAGACCAAGAAAATTGGTGAAGAAGTCAAAGTAGCTTTACGCAACGTGCGTCGGGAAGGAAACGACACCTTGAAAAAGATGGAAAAAGACAAGCTCATCTCTCAGGATGAAGAGAANAGCGCCCAGGCAGACATCCAGAAGCTCACGGATGAGCACATCAACCTAGTGAGCGAGCTAATGACTGCCAAGGAAAAAGAACTGATGACAATCTGAGCCATACCCTAAATCCTCCCTAGGATCCTCTTTTGCTCGCTAGCCTGCTCTATTCCTTGCTGCCTTATCAGATCTTCAAGTCNGTCTTCTTCCGTGGGGGGATGACGTTTTTGACAGCTTATCTGATCATCACTTGGCTGATGCCAATGACGATACAACTTTTNCGGCGNCATGGGATAACTTCTGATTTCACAGTTGCTAGCAGACAGATAGGACCGTACACCGGAGCAACCCCTATTATGGGAGGTGGGGTGTTGATCGTAGGAATCCTGATTTCCTCCCTACTATGGACGACCCTAAATCAGTACATCATTGCCCTGCTTCTGATCATGCTTTCCTTCGGGCTGATTGGAGCGCTGGATGATCTGGCAAAGGTCTTTCACAANCGGCGNGTAGAGAGGGGGGAAGAAGNCCGCAAGAGCTACAGTGACAAGGCTGATGGCATTAGTGGCAAAGGTAGNTTGACTGCTGAATTNGCAGTGGCTCTGTTNGTTGTCTTGGGGCTTTACTTGTATGTCGATATTGATGGACATCTCGTTGTGCCTTTTGTGCCTATCGACGAATGGTATCCNTATCTGCCGAAGTATCTGTTCATTCCCTTCATGCTACTGGTCATCGTTGGTGGCGCTAATGCGGTCAACTTGACCGATGGGATGGATACACTGGCTACCGTACCATTGATGACCTGTACGCTCTTCGTAGGAGCAGTGGCCTATATTGGAGGAGATTTAGACTTTGCNNCAAAGCTAAAAATTCCTCATCTTTCGCATGATATCAAAGAGTTGGCTGTACTTGCTGCCGCTATAATTAGTGCAGGTTTTGCCTTTCTGAAGTATAACGCACCTCCAGCCCAGATCTATATGGGTGACCTCGGTGCCCTGGCGCTTGGAAGTGTTGTTTCAGCAATGTTCATCTTTGTGAAAGCTGAGNTNTTCCTGCCAATTGTAGGAGGATTGTTTGTTTTCTCTGCTCTCTCAACAATCATTCAAAGAGGGTTTTTTCGAGTGATGTTGTATTTGCGGGGTCGGGAATTTGCGGAAACTTATCGCTTCTTTTTGAAATCTCCCTATCATCATCATTTGCAGCAACTTTGGACATACCATGCTGAGGCTCCCAAAGTGAGGTCAGTTTGGTTGATGATGCTGGAAAAAATTGGAGTGCGCTCTGTTCCCGAAGATAACAAGTTACTCACCCCTCAAGAGGTCAATAGCCGAGTGGTCTGGCATTTTCATTTGCGCTCTATCTGGCTTTTCGTGATCACTCTGATCCTCTATTTCAAGGTAAGGTAATGAAAGATTTGACTGGTAAGCGAGTGCTGGTAACTGGTGCTGGACGTGGAATTGGACGTGAAATCGCACTAGAGTTGGCCCGAGCTGGAGCAAGTGTCGTCATCATCAACCGAAATCTGGAACGTGGGTCCGCTGTTCTCACAGAAATCAAGAAAGCCCGTGGGGAAGGCTGGAGCCTTCTGGGAGATGTTGCGGATCGAGAAACCGCTGAGAATCTAGCTGAGGAGGCTCTGAAACTTACGGGGGGAATCGATATTTTGGTCAACAATGCTGGTATCACTAGGGATAATCTCTTCATGCGAATGAAGCCAGAAGAGTGGGAGCAGGTACTAGGAGTCAACTTGAATGGTGTCTACTACATCACCCGAAGTCTAATCCGTCACATGGTCAAGCAACGCTTTGGCCGCATCGTCAACATTGGCTCGGTGGTTGGCTCCACAGGTAATCCGGGTCAGGTAAACTACAGCACAACCAAGGCTGGACTGATAGGTTTTACAAAGTCATTAGCCAAGGAGCTTGGAGGACGTAACATCACTGTCAATGCCATTTCCCCAGGATTCATTGAAACAGACATGACGGAGGAGTTGAACGAAAAACAAAAAGAAGCCATTCTCAGTCAGGTGCCTCTTGGGCGGATGGGAAGTGCCCAGGAAGTGGCTTGGGCGGTACATTTTTTGGTATCTGATCAAGCGGCCTACATTACAGGTACCACACTACATGTGAATGGTGGACTATACTAAGCCTTCCGCAAAAAAATTGACATTTAAGCCGAATTTGAGGAAACAAACTCGCACTAGTTGCAGGAATTCTCCGTGGCTAGAAGGACCTCCCAAGTAGGAAATGCCTCTGGTCGCCTAATCTTTGGTTTTACACTGGAAAAGGATCACAATATGGATGAAATCGTATCAAAAGTCACGAAGATCATCAGCGAGCAACTTGGCAAGGATGAGCCCGAAATCAAGTTAGAATCCCACTTCATTGATGATCTAGACGCAGACTCACTTGACACAGTTGAACTGGTCATGGCGCTAGAAGAGGAATTCGGCATCGACATCCCAGATGATGCCTCTGAAAAAATCACCACCGTCCAGTCAGCTGTTGACTTCATCCGATCCGCTACTGGCTGATCTCCTATCCCCTTCTCCCAACACACTCTCATGTGCGATCGTCGTCGAATCGTTGTGACCGGTCTTGGTTGCGTCAGTCCACTTGGAAACAGCGTGGCAAAAGCTTGGAGTGCCTGTTACTCTGGAAAGTCAGGCATTGGCCCAATCACACATTTTGATGCCTCAGAATTCCGAACTCAGATTGCTGGAGAAGTACGCAACTACCAAGTGCCTGACATCGTCTCTCCAAAGGAAGCTCGTAAGATGGAACTCTTCATTCGCTATGCAGTCGGTGCTGCAGCGGAGGCTCTCCAAGACGCTAACTTGGAGATCACTGAAGAGTTGGAAGAAGAGACTGGTGTATCAATGGGAGTAGGAATCGGGGGATTGGGTAATATTGAGAGACATACGCTGCTAGTTGAGGAGGGAGGGCCAANACGGATTTCTCCCTTCTTCATCCCAATGACTCTTGTTAACCTGGCTCCAGGTCAGGTTTCAATGGTCTTTAAAGCTCGTAACTATAACGCTTGCTCAGTTTCGGCCTGTACCTCCTCCAATCATGCGATTGGCACTGCAGCACGCATTATTGAACGTGGAGATGCGAAAATCATGTTGGCAGGAGGTAGCGAATCGGCTGTGACTCCTTTGGGTGTCGGGGGTTTTGCGGCNATGAGAGCACTTAGCACACGCAATGATGACCCAGAACGGGCAAGTCGTCCATACGATCAAGATCGAGATGGCTTTGTTCTCTCTGANGGAGGAGCAATGCTGATTCTCGAAGATTATGAATTTGCTAAAGCCAGAGGAGCCCGAATCTACTGTGAAATCNTCGGGTATGGGGTCAGTTCGGATGCCCATCACATCACTNCGCCTTCCATGGAAGGTCCGGCTCGAGCGATGCAACTAGCNCTCAAGGATGCAAAGTTGAACTCGGAGGATATAGACTACGTNAACGCTCATGGCACCTCGACNCCGGCAGGAGATCTTAACGAANTACGAGCCCTCAAGCTGGCGCTTGGAGAAAACACTGCAAGGCANATTTCCATCAGTTCCACCAAATCCATGACNGGGCATCTTCTGGGAGCTGCGGCAGCAATCGAGGCAGTTTTCTCTATCAAAGCCATGGAACAAGGTCTCGTACCTCCCACGATCAACGTCGAAAATTTGGACCCGGAATGCGATTTGGACATTACCCCCAACATGGCTCGTGAACGCCAGATAACACATGTCATGTCGAATGCTTTTGGCTTCGGTGGGACGAACGCTTCAGTCATCTTCCGTAAAATCTAACCCAATACTTAGCTTATAGAGATCCGGATGGAAGAATTTATCTTTCAATTGAAAAGTAATCGCTTCGTGCGCTACTCTGTATTAGGCGGGTTTATCTTGATTTCTTATGTGGTGACCAACGGAAGCATCCTCTCCACCGCACTGGTAGGAGCCGGACTGCTGCTGGGCAGAATGAGCTACAACGATGCAGTGGACGATATCGACGTCTGAAAGTTAGCTCCCTCGTCAGTTGTTTGCATCCAGTAAATTGGTCGATTCAACTGGTGAAANTTTTCCTGTAGGCCCCGTTGCCATGCTTTAAACTGTCTTTGAAACTCCTTATTTCTTGACTCGCCCCAATTGAGGGTTAGGCGCATTGTGTCCTGCTGAAAGAGAATCTCCCCTCGCCAGGACATTTGCTGCTCCAAGGGATCCAGAAGACAAACTGGTCGTAATTCACAATGTCGANCCAGCCGTCGACATAGTTTCCACTCNTCTTCCCCAAATTGCTGGAAATCACTGAAAAGCCAGACTACGTNACCTGNACGCTTAACACGATTAAATCGTTCTAGCAGCTTTAATAGTGGTGACGGATCAACGGAAATAAACCCCTCTTCCTGCAATCCCTGTAGCTCCTGTTGATATGCTTCCACAAATTTACCTAGCATCTGTAGCAGCGCCTGACGATGNTCCTTAGGAGCTNTCTCGTAATAAGTTCTTGCCCCAGCAAACCAAAGCGCAACCCGATCCTGATTTTTCAGAGNTCGCCAAGCAAGCTGNGCCACCAGACAAGCAGCCAGCCGAACCTTCAGTTGTCCTTGAGTGGCAAAAAACATTGAGGGGGAGCAGTCCAATAAAAGAAAGTTGGGTTGCTCACGTTCCTCACGGAAGAGTTTAGTGTGGGGTCGACCAGTTCGTGCTGTGACCAGCCAGTCGATCAAGCGGACGTCATCCCCTGCCTGATANAGCCGAACCTCGTCAAATTCCATTCCCCGNCCTTGAAATCGGCTTCGATGGGAGCCAATTCTGGAACTAGAAGGGGGGAGACGTCGAACTTGTAAGGGACCAAAGGGGAATGCTCCAGGGAGGAGGTCCACCAAGGCCAGCTGCAGACCATCGGTGGGAGCAGGCATGTCAGTTGGGTGGCGCAGGGATACAGACGAGCAAGCCCCGATCTACTCGATAGCTACCACAGTTCTCCGTAAAAGTCTGAGCAGCCCGTTCAGTTTCGATTTCAAAGGCGTGACCAATTTGCATTTGATCACGAACCTCCTGAGCGCTTGGCGAGCCCCACTGACTNGTTCGGTTCTGGTGCAGCCGTTTCACGTTTTGTCTCTCCACCTTTCCGAGAGATTGGTTTGCTTCTTTCTGAATGTTAGCTTGTACGTTATCATCNCANTGCATGATTTCGCCGTACGTCTTTTCCTGCAGACAAGCCGGAGCTGAAACCTCCTGACGATAGGGTGGACTCGGTAGAGACGATCCACTACAGGCCACCAGACTTGCCAACAGCGACAACATAGTGAACTGCCGCACTGGGCTCATTGCCGTTCCCGAATGAGTTGTTGAACCATTAGGTTGGATTCACGAATTCTTCGAGCGGTATCGCGATTGATCCGTGCTANAGGCGCTGGATTTACCTGTTTTTGCAGACTCGCCCCATAGTAGGGNGCGCTGCGNTCTTCACCNACAATTGGGCCNCTGAAACCGATATAGCGTTGTCTGTGGCGAAATTTTTTATTGAATTTACGTCGGTACTCGAAAGGGTCCTGGGTCAACTGATTGACCATCTCTCCACTGCGCTGCACTTCCTGTGGGCGGTACTCCGAAAGGGGATACTCTCCTCGTTCTCCGCGAATCACTTGCTGAATGAGGGAATTGGTTCTCCGAAGATGTAGCTCATCCTGAGCAAATACCGGCGCAGACAGGNCCACGAGCAACGATACCAAGATCGTGCGTCTCATGCAATCCTCGTCTCGCAGTATTTTCTCTNTTNCTCCAAATTGAGACTATCCTGCCCAGCAGGCGCTTTCAATCCGGAATATTCTGGCAATGCGGAGATTGAGCCAAGGTATGGTCAATCATCCTAAAGTTAAGNCTTCTGAAAGAATGATGCCTAAAACTCAACTCTTACTCTTCGGCGACAAACTTTGGCTGGAATCTATTTCATTCATTTGTAGAATATTGAAGTTTTTGACNAACAGGTGGCAAGNTGNTTNGGNCGCTTNTCTAATTGAAGAACNCTGACCCCATTGGAGAATTATGCCTGATGGAATTCAGATCCAAGGCCCTATGCACGAGGGTTTTNCCGAAGTCATCTCTGAAGAGGCCCAAAAATTTATTGTACAGCTCCATCGACAATTCAACGGACGTCGNCAGGAATTGCTGAAGCGTCGTGAAGAGGTACAGCAGGCGCTCTNCAATGGACACAAACCCANCTATTCGGAAGAGACTCGATCCATTCGTGAGGGAGACTGGAGAGTNGCTCCNCTGCCAGACGACTTGCAAGATCGACGTTGNGAGATCACNGGTCCTGTCGAAGCCAAGATGATGATCAACGCNATGAACTCCGGAGCCCGNGTCTTCATGGCTGACTTGGAAGATGCCAACAGCCCTAACTGGTTCAACCAGATCCAGGGACAGATCAATCTGCAGCGCGCAATTGACCGAAATTTAGAGTTCAAAAATCCAGCTGGCAAAGAATACAAACTGAACAACGAAGTTTCCACCCTAATCATACGTCCACGTGGTTGGCACCTCAATGAGAAGCACATCTTGATCGATGGCGAAATTGCATCAGGTTCCTTGGTCGACTTCGGTCTATACTTTTTCCACAACCACGAGCGGGTCAAGAAGATCAACTCTGGAATCTATCTCTACCTGCCAAAGCTGGAAAATCATCAGGAAGCCAAGCTCTGGAACGATGTCTTCGTGATGGCTCAAGAGTATGTGGGTAAACCAATTGGCAGCATCAAGGCCACGATCCTAATTGAGCATATCCTCGCTCCCTTCGAAATCGAAGAGATGCTGTATGTGCTGAAAGATCACATNGCAGGCATGAATGCTGGACGCTGGGATTACATGTTCAGCTGCATCAAAAAATTCCGATCAGATCCAAACTTCCTCTGGCCAGATCGTGTNAATGTGACTATGAAAGCNCCCTTCATGCGAGCCTACACAGAATCACTNGTCCGCGCCTGTCANAAGCGAGGAGCGCATGCTATCGGTGGGATGGCTGCCTTCATCCCAAGCCGACGGGATCCAGAAGTTAACAAGGTTGCTCTCGGTAAAGTACGGGCGGACAAGGAGCGTGATGCGAATGACGGCTANGATGGTTCCTGGGTTGCACACCCTGACTTGGTACCCATCTGCAACGAAGTTTTCACAGAAAAATTCGGACCCAACCGTGTGAACCAAAAGGACAACCTTCGAGAAGATGTGATTCCTAATCCGGATGATTTCATNAATTTTGNGGTTCCCGGAGAGATTACCGAGGGTGGCTTGCGCAACAACATCAGCGTGGGCATTCAGTACGTTGAATCTTGGCTGAACGGCATGGGAGCAGTGGCCATCTTCAATCTGATGGAAGACGCAGCTACAGCAGAAATTTCACGTTCTCAGATCTGGCAGTGGATTCGCCATCCGAAAGGGAAATTGTCAGACGGTCGTAAGATCACAGTTGATATGTACCGACAGTTTGCTGAGGAAGAATTGGAGAAAATTCGGGTGGAGCGTGCGGAGGGCTTCAGTGAGNNGCGTTTTGCCAAGGCAGCNAAGACAATGGACGTGTTGGCAACTGATCNGGAATTCCGNGAATTCCTGACGGTTCAAGCCTACGACCTNCTTGACTGATTCCTGACGAATCGCTGTCTNCCGGAGCGGTCGTTCAAAAACCGGAAGACGTGNGCTCCTTGCTTTACGGTTTGGNNAGCANATCTGCGAAAGTCTGTGGCACATCAGCCACGAACCTCTCGACNGAACCGTAGCGTCCAATGTCCATCTTCATACTACCTTCAATCACGACCGTTGGGGTTCCTGTCAACCCGTACTGCTCCGTTTTACGCTCTGCTTCAGCGAGCTTGGCATCTACCCAGGGCATGCGAGATTCTGCCTGGTATTCTTGGTCCAGCCCCAGGCTCTTGGCCAAATAGTTAATGATCCCGGGATCAAAGACATTCACGTCATACTCAAAGCGAGTGCGGAAGAGTTCCTCCTTGACTATCTTACCCTTACCCAGCCTTTCAGCGACGTAGTAAAGTCGTAGAGGAGAATCATCCTGCCCACGGAAGGTGATTGGAATGTCAATAAAGTCTACTTGGTCGGCATATTCTTCCCGCAGCTCCAAGGAAGCCTTTCGTAAGTGGTTGCAGTGGACGCAGCCAAAATTGAGAAGTTCTTCGAAGCGAATCTTCTTGACGCTGTTTGCTGAAGGCACGGGTCCCACAGGAGTGAAGTACCCACGAATGTCAGCAGCATNCGAGAGCGTGGTTACCAACAAGATTGAAACAAGGGGNAGCAATGACTTCATGGTGTGTCTCAACAAAGAGGGTTAGTTGATNGCGCTGGGAACAGCGAGCGTAAATTCTGGAATTTCGACCNGGAGCAGAGCACGGTTAGCAGTCTGCATCTNGTAGCTACCACGCATTGTACCCACGGGAGTCGGCAAGGGGCAACCACTTGTGTATTCAAAGGATTCTCTAGGCTTGAGGACGGGCTGCTCACCTACCACACCCTCACCTTCAACATGGCGAACATGGCCATCTCCATCAGTGATGATCCAGTGCCGCTTCAGCAACTGTACGGTCTCATATCCCTGGTTTTCAATTCGCACTCTATAGGCGAACAGAAAGAGTGGTTTTTCAGGGTCAGATTCATTATCNAGATAGAAGGACTGGACAGCGACCTCAATATCGTGCGTAATCAATTGATACATGGCAGACTCTAAAATAAAAANTATTTTGGTTTAACCCACCTGCCGAAAGATAGCAAAGGAATTGTCTAACGCGCCCAGGACTGGTCTTGCCTTTGCAGGTCAATCATCCGACCAATTGCCACCCAGTTTCTGGCCTTCCCTGTACTGCACTCCCAAGATCCGACATGGCGAGCATCAGCGACGACAAACTNAAACTCACAATTTACCCAGGCCGCCAGCAAGAGGTGACTGCCGGGCTCTACCTCGACATGGACAACGACATGCGTCAACTGGCGCAGAAGACCTTGTNGGGATTCTCCACTCTGCGCAGCAGCTTTCTGCAAATCGGACGGCTGAACCGTGTGTTGGAATTACTCCAAGGCATACTGGTTGAAAAACTATACAGCTTGCGCCAAGTTCCTGACAACCTGACCCAGGCGCTCACGCTTAAAGGTGCCAACCAAAGCGAGATTCCATGTGAGACCTTTCAGGATTTTGAGAAGCAGTCCTGCAATTCAGAGGTCTTCCTTCATCGCACCCGTCTGAAGATTAGGCGCACTCTTCGCAACTTGCAGGAACTGACCAAGGCCTTCCCGGATGAACCGATGCTGCAAGAAGTTGAGCAGATGCTCCGTGCTTTGCCAGCAGATCTGGACGCAGTGAAGCTAGAGCAAGAGACCGTTGCGCTTACCCAGAAGCCCTCCTTTCAACACTACCTACAAGCAAAAGAGCGTTTCCTCGTCGACTGGGTCAAGGCTCAGGAAGCGGAACAAGGGCAAATCGACACCCGGCCGCTAAGCGATTCCGAGCTTGGAGGCACGCTGAAAGCACTGCAGGGGCAGATGTCAAAAATCGAGGAGAAGCCTGAGGTGCTGCGCTACAAGAACTATCAATTCTTCCGTTCTTTCAACGCAACGACTCACTCACAACTCAACTCGACCACACTCGATTTCTGGAAAGACGAGAAGATGCGGGACTACTTCCTGCGCTTCATGACTGCTACCCGTAGCGCTTTTGCGGAGCATGCCCCATTCTTTGTTTTCCGCTTTGAGAATTCCTTCACCTACCTGCTTTGTGGCTTCCCTGACGACCAGCTGCTGAATGCACTGGAACGCAATCAGGAGATGGTTCCCGTTCATGCCAAGATTTTGATGCGTCAAGCCAACCAGTCCTACCGTGAACTGAGAAGTGAGGATGATCCAGAAAGCTACCGCACTTGTCTCAAAGCGGCGATGTATCCTTTCGTTCATCACCTCAACCGGCGTGTTCGAATGGAGTTGCCAGATGAATTTCTCAACTTCTTCCGCGTCTGAGGCACGACCTCATCCATGAAATTTGTTGATTCGGTCAAGATCCATGTCCGCTCCGGCAAAGGAGGAGCGGGATGCACCTCCTTTCGTCGTGAAAAGTTTGTCGAATTTGGTGGACCTGACGGTGGGGACGGCGGCGAGGGCGGAAGCATTTACTTTGTCGGAGATCAAGCCCGCAGCACCCTACTCGACCTCTCCTTTCAACAACACCAACATGCAGAAAATGGTCAGCTTGGTGGTGGACGCAACAAGCATGGACGTAATGGCAAGAACTGCTTGATTCGTGTTCCGCTTGGAACCGTGGTCTGTGATGAGGAAAATGGATATGTCCTGCTAGAGATTCTCGAAGAGAGGGAATACCTCTTCCTCAAGGGTGGAAGAGGAGGACGGGGCAATGCGCGCTTCAAAACATCAACGAATCGGGCCCCTGAACATCACCAACCGGGTGAACCATCACAGGAACTATGGATCCGTCTCGAACTGAAGTTGATGGCTGATGTCGGGCTGGTTGGCTTCCCCAATGCTGGCAAGTCCACGCTAATCAGCAAGCTTTCNCAGGCGCGACCGAAGGTAGCAGATTACCCTTTCACCACNCTTGTTCCTCAACTTGGTGTGGTCAANCANAACGANNATGAANNCTTCGTGATTGCNGACATCCCNGGTCTNATCGAGGGAGCGCACNAAGGACGGGGACTAGGAGATCGCTTTCTGCGTCACATTGAACGCACCGCGNTTCTGCTGTTGATGCTGGATGTCTCTGGTTTTTCTGNGNNACCACCGCTGGAAGAGTATGCGANCNTACTGCANGAGCTNGAGTCCTTCGAANCTANCCTACTGGAAAAACCTCGGGCGATTGCGTTGACCAAGCTGGACAGTGTCCACGATCTGAAGGAAACTGAAAAAATTCGTGAATCACTCGAAGTGGAAGGAGAAACCGTNTACANGATCTCCTCCCTAAATGGCAGTGGCCTACAGGAACTGCAGCAGCATCTAGCGGATATTGTACGTCAGGTTAGTAACCCCGTTCCTGATGAAGAACCCTCAGCATGAAAACTGAAACTTACACCGATTTATCTGTCCTATGCCTCAGGGCCGGTGCCCCACGTGGTGATGTGACTTATGTTCGGGTGGAAGCGTTCCATCAAGAGTACTGGAACGCGTTGCCCCTGGCAAACTTCGAGTGGATGCATAATGGTGTCTACTACGAACTCTTGACGGCCAATGTGCCCCGTGACCTATTCAAGGAGATGATGACCCGCTACCGAGACCTNAGCTTTCTTGCACGTTACCATCGAGGNTCTGAATTTGCTGGTTGGTTGTCCGGAGCTGGAAGCAAACACCTNACGAATCAGGTGATGATTCGCGAATACCTGCGTCAGCATCTGCCCCACCGAGAGATTCACGCAACATGAAACGCTTCTCAAAGCTGCTGCTTCCACTGCTGGTGGCCANTTGCCTATCGCTGCANGCTCAAGCTGTTGATGANAATCTGGTTCACAAGATTGCGGACAACCTTCGTTGCCCAACTTGTCAAGGACTCTCAGTCAATGATTCTGAAGCAGGCTTTTCGGTGCAGATTCGTAACAAGGTTCGTGAAATGTTGATGGCGGGACAGGGTCAGANAGAGATTGAGGCTTACTTTGTCGCCCGCTATGGCGANTGGATTTTACGAACTCCTCCAGCNGAAGGNTTCAACTTGTTGATCTGGATCCTCCCAGCTCTTGGGCTGGCAGGAGGCTTCTGGTTCNTCTGGAGTAAATCCAGTCAATGGAAAGCCAAGGATCAACCACTCCCAGAAGAATTGGATGCCCTAAGTGTAGAAGAAGAACGACAGGTGCTCCAAGACCTGAAACGCTTCGAAAAAAGCTAATCCTCCTCCTCTCACGCGCCCATAGCTCAACTGGATAGAGCAACTGACTTCTAATCAGTAGGTTTCAGGTTCAAGTCCTGATGGGCGCGCCANNAAAATCAGTTACTTAGCTGNTANAAANANACNNNNAANNTNCNGAAAAAATTGAANTNGTAGCAAAAAANTCGTAATCCGCTACNAAANNTTTCCCCAAGCCCCCTTCTTAGACCTTTTCCAGAAAATACCGGAAAGTAAGTATTTCCTAGCCTTCAAAACCCAACACCTTTCCCGCCAGCATTGCTGCCCNNNCNNCNCTANNNCTCNTCTGGCAGGTGNCCGGTCACCCGGAACCCACGCAGCAGAATTTCATCAGTGGTCCGNNNCAAACTCCANCGTTGTTGCCTCGCCACTNGCCGCAGCAGTTGCATCAGATCACCATGCACCATACAACTCAAATGCTTTCTTGGTTCCCGGTACACTTCTGCCTGTAAATCATTCTTCCTAATCTCATTTTTCTGCATCGTTACTCCTGTTGAATTGCTTATTTGNTGCNCACTACTCAACGAAGGTGCTCAAATTTAGCGAAGATGCTCACTCTCAGCGATGAGCATCTTCTAAGAGTTTTGAGCATCTTCAGCAAGCCCTGAAAGATCCGGGGGGCAGAAGTCTCCATTCCCACCAAGATGTCTGGGAAGGTCCACCCTTTTTATCGANACTGATCTCAAGTTCCTGACGGGCTCTNCGCAGNGTAGCTGGTGCTATATCAGCCTCTTGGGCNGCCTGCTTGACTTNCTTTGCTGTCATTGGGGNNGCAGCNAATAAATCCCTGAGAAAGTCTTTTGCCTCATNCAGAGCCGACTGGCCGGCCCCGGACTCCTTCCTCTGCTCCTCTGCTGCANCGAGGATCTGCTGTGCAGAACCCACNNCAGCTGCTCCCCAAACAACCNTGGTGTTGGAGATNCCCGGATGATTAGGCAGTTCCACCTGCTGCAGGTCATAGCTGAAGCCGTCTTGGTCGACACCAATATTGCTCTTGAGTCTNAGCAACATCCGCTGACTGGCTTGTGCCAGATCTCCAGGTACCACGACGGTCCCCAGGACAATTCGAGCCAGTGCGCCGAAGGCAATCGACCCGGTCACCCGCTCCAGTGGTTCTCGTAGCTGTGTCCCTTTGGAGAAGTGGGTGATTCCCAGCACCGCACAGTCATAGACCGATGCTAAGTCAACCAGCGGCTGCAGGGCTCTTCGCACCTCGGTATTACGGTGGGAGTCTCCGGTGACCGCTGAGACGACTGGATCAGCGATCAGCAGGCTGACCCCTCCGATTTGCTTCAGTTCCATCTCCAAGAGCCTTAGGTCTGTTGCCGGATCAAAACTGCGGCTTCTCTGGCCATCATGGACCTCATTGACGAAGTAGATTTTTTCGAGGTCCGCTTCGGCAAGTACCAGTCGTGGGACCAGGGTATCTTGCGGGTCATCTTCACCAGACCAAATCAAAACATTAGCTGGGGCACAGTTGGCTCCTTCCGGCCAGGTCCCACCCCTGCTGATGACGGCAGCCATTTCCATTGCCAGGGTGGTCTTGCCTGTCCCAGGGGAGCCAGCCAGCAGGTGAAACTTGCCCCTGGCCAGCCATCCCTGCCAGAGCCAGTCAATGGCTTCCAACGGGAGTTTGCTGGCACTCTGAAGCCTCAACCTGGTCCCCCAACCACCGTCGGCACGCACCAGCTTGAGGACATCCGCCAGTATTCTTGCACTCAGGGTATCACCGACAGGCTCTCCCCCAGGTGGTTTCTCCAGGAAGTGCAGCAGTTTCTGCTCGAGTTCAGGGTCATCGAGTTGGACCCCAGTAGCCCGGAAAGCCTTGGCAGCTTCCGGTTGCCGAATGTGATAGAGCCCATTGCGTGGGTCAAGGCGGAGCCAGTGGGTAACCGAAAGCCCTTTCGTTTCAGTCGAAGTCGTTTCGGAATTAGCTGACAATTTCTTCGCAAAGCCTTCTAAAACTGAGGGCCCACCGAGTAGCTCAATCAGCTGGTCGCGGTCACTCAAGTGTTCGCAGTGTCCATGCTTGCAATTGAATCTTTGCCCCCCACCAGGCGTACGCAGGATGACGGTGGAACTTGTCCCATCGCTGCCATTGGTGTGCTGAGCCTTGTTGGGGCATAGGACAGTCACATGGTCCCCATTGTCTCGGACAAACCAACCGCGCTCAACGAAGAGTGCGATCCAGTCAATACTGCTGTAGTCGTAGAGGATTGGGGGAGCACTAAAGTCTCCAGCGTCACTGCTGCTGAAGGGCGATTGCTTGCGTTGGGCCGGCTGAATTGCCGCAGTAAATTTTGATTTGCTGGTCTTGGGGTGATAGTTCTCCTGCAGTTGCTGCTGGGAAACCAGCACCAAGTCCTCCCAGTCCTCATGAATCCAGCGATATTCTTCGCCGGTATCAGGGTGGATCGAAGGTGGGGCCACCAGTTGAGTCCCTGCCCCCTGGATCTCGCCCCCGTGCTCCGTGCTCTCTTTGCCCTGAAAGACAAATTTTTCAGAGGAGTCACTCAGTATATAGTGATGGGAGTTGTCATTTCCGGTCCGCACCAGTGGACCGCTGAGTAACCAGCCGTAGCCCTCCCGATCGCCAGCACAATCCATGTGCTCTTCCCATAGATCGAGATCATCGTAATCAATCCCACGTAGGAAGAGTCCCCTCTGCCTCCAGGGGATACCCAGCAGCAGCCCAACATTGTCGCTGGGT
>NYVT01000082.1:0-28934 GCA_002684675.1 Deltaproteobacteria bacterium | reverse complement strand
TTCTTGGGATGCTGTTATCGTTGTCTAGCACCGCCATTGTGCTCAAGCTCTACCAGGAACGCGGGGAGATGGAGACAATGCAGGGGCGCCTAGCCTTGGGAGTTCTCATTTTTCAGGATATTGCGGCGGTGCTGATGATTCTGGTGACCCCGATGTTGGGAGGAGAAGTTCTCGACACATCGAGCCTTGATGTGTTTCGCCTTGTATTGATTGGTCTTGGTTTGCCGTTATTCATCTGGCTGGGATCTCAGTACGTTCTCCCTTGGATGTTGCACCGGGTGGTCAGTACCCGCAGTCCGGAATTGTTCCTNTTGAGCATTGTCAGCATCTGCTTTGCAGTAGCCTGGGGATNNTCACAGGTTGGTATTTCCTTGGCGCTGGGTGCCTTTTTGGCGGGTTTGGTGATTTCTGAGTCCGAGTACAGCCATGAAGCCTTTGAGCACGTGTTGCCGTTCCGNGAGATTTTCACCAGCATTTTCTTTGTTTCCGCCGGCATGCTGCTGNATATTGGTTATCTCTGGGAACATCTTGGGCTGGTGCTGGCTGTCTTGCTGGCTGTCTTGGTCTTNAAGTTGTTCATACTTTTGGTGGTGGCGATTCTNTTGGGAATGCCGCTTCGCACAGCNTGGATTGCGGGATTTGGTTTGTGTCAGGTAGGTGAGTTTGCCTTTGTGCTCAACACAACGGGTAGNCGCTTCCAGCTGTTGAGTCCGGACAATGAACAACTCTTCCTGACNGTGATCGTCCTNACGATGATGCTCACTTCTTTCCTGATTGCTGGAGCCCCTCAATTGACGCAGTCCCTACTGCACCTGCCCTGGCCTCGACGTCTGCGAGCTGGGCTTTACAAGGGCTTGCGNCTACAGATTCGTTCTTCTCGCTATNATCTGCAGGATCACCTAGTGATTGTTGGTTATGGAATCAATGGGCGTAACGTGGCTCGAGCTGCCAAACGTGCACAGGTACCCTATGTGGTTCTGGAAACCAACCCTGATACNGTTCGTAGCGAGCAGACCCTGGGTGAGCCGCTGGTTTATGGTGATGCTACCCAGAAAGCGGTATTGAACCGTGTAGGAATTCGGCAGGCAAGAACGGTTGTGGTAGTGATTGCAGAAGCGACGGCAACTCGACAGATCGTTTCAGCAGTCAGAGAACTTAATCCCAGCGTTTACCTGATTGCTCGAACTCGTTATGTGCGCGAGGTGGAAGAGCTACGCCGCCTGGGTGCCAATGAGGTTGTTCCTGAAGAATTTGAAACGGCACTGGAAATCTTTGATCGAGTGTTGACGCANTACCTCGTACCCCGTCCAGAGATCGATCATCTTGTCGAGGAAATGCGCTCCGGGAATTATGGTCTGTTGCGTCAGGAAGTTCTTCCTGAGACCACTGAGGTTGCTCATGAACCCAACCTTCATCCAGAAATTCAAGTAACGACCTTGCTGCTGGATGCTGCCTGCTCCTGGAATGGTCAGTCTCTACAAGAAATNCATCTTCGTGCAGAGCATGGAGTGAGCTTGGTGGCTCTTCGCCNACAGGGGAAAATGCTGCTGGATTTATCGGGCGAAACAATCCTTCAAGCAGATGATGAGCTGTTTCTGATTGGCCCACCGGAAAAAATGCGACAGGTGGCTCAGTTTCTNNGGATTGAGGCGGTCTAATTTCACTAATTCTTTAAAAAGTTTCTTCTGAAAATAAGAATTTGTAGTCTTCTCGCGCTGTCAACTCNGTTGCGAAAGTATCTTCCTTGAGTTTAGTGATGACAGCACAACCAGAACCCCAATGCAGATGGCTTAGCAAAGGAGTCTAGCTGATTGAAAAAGGACAGGAGAGCATCAACTTTTAATTGATGATGATTTGGCCAATTACTCTGGGGCAGTAAATCATCAATGAAGTAGAGGCCACCAACCACTAATGCNTTCAGTGCTAAATGTAGGTGGCTGTACTTACCAGGCCAAGCATCAGCAAAAACAAAGTTGTATGCTTGAGGCTTACAAGAACTCAAAAAATCTCCACCATCCTCAACAATAAATTGTAAGCCTTGCTTTGGACCAATTACTGATTGAGCTGCTTTGGAGTACTCTTCATTAACATCAACAGTATCTAGTCGACCTGCTCCCAGTACTTCGGCTAAAAACAGGGTGGAAAGTCCTGTACCTGTACCAAGCTCTAGCCAGTTTCCATGGCATCCTCTAGCCACTATGGCACATAGATTTGCTACCTTTAGATCACATGACATTTCAAAGCCCAACCTATGGCTTATCGGCTTAATTTTTTCGATCTGAGGTTGAAGCTTTTGAATCAGATCCATTTCACTCCCTGACAACAGAAGATGATTTTATAATGATGTTGATGGTTTCTGATTGATATTCTAGCAGCTTACTAAGCAGCAAGTTTTGAACAACCCAAGACTCACCGAACTCAGAAAAGCAACAGAGGTGCTATTTCAGCAAACGAGTCAACTCTGTTGCTCCCAGAGCCACTGGGCGACACGTAGCAGCCGAGCATCAGCTCCACGNGGGGCAACTAACTGTATCCCGATTGGCATGCTATTTTCCGCCTGAAAGAGAGGAAGGGTCAACGAGGGGGTACCGCAGAGGGTCCAGATTCCGTTGAAGACGGGATCTCCGGTAGTGTTACGGTCTTGGGGTGCATGATCCGGAGCCGCAGGCATCACCAGTACATCAGCTACCGCAAAGAGGGGTTCTAGTGCGCGGTTGAGAATTTCTCGACTAGCAAGAGCGGCTANATATTCGACGGCTGTGCGTTGTCCCCCCTGCTCCATCGCCCCCTGCACCTGTGAACTCAAGGAAGCCTGTCCTCGCTCAGCGTAGTGACCATAGTGATGCACCATCTCCACAAAGTTAAGCGTTTCTCGTTGCCGGATCGAATCCTGGAAGGCGGATGGCAGGTTTAGGTTGACAGCTTGATTTCCCAGAAATGACCGGAGTTTCTCCAGCTTGCTGAGGATCTGTGCAGAGACTCGTTCCCAGTAAGGAAGGGTGACAAAACCAAAGCGAGGAGTACTGACAAAAGGCTGTTGATAGCTTTCCAGCAGCGGGAGCGTTGGCTGGGTTCCCGGCACAGGCTCCTGCCGCAATAAATCGGTGACAAGAGCGAGATCTGCCAAGGAACGAGCAAAAACTCCAAGCGTGTCCAGTGTGTGTGACTGCATCAACACGCCGTGCGTGGGTAGNAGGCCAAAGGTAGGCTTGAAGCCAAAAACTCCACAGTAGGCAGCNGGTCGAATCACGGAACCACCAGTTTGGCTACCCAGTGCAACCGGGACCATTCCTGCTGCCNCCGCTNCTGCCGAACCAGCCGAAGAACCCCCAGGAGTGAAGTCTTCACCATGTGGATTNCTTGTCCGAGCTGGGCACATGAAAGCCAGCTCCGTGGTGACCGTCTTGCCGAAGAGCACACCACCCGCTGCCAGCCACCGATCCACAACGGCTGCCTGACGAGTCGGAATTCGACCTGCATCCAGTANTGTGCCGTTCTCAGTGGGAATCCCTGCGGTGTCAATGATGTCCTTGAGGGCCAGCGGNAACCCGTGGGCTGGTCCAACANGACCACTCCGGGCAAACTGAGCATCTAGTCGTTGAGCTTGTTGGCGAATATGTTCAGGTTCCAGCCATGCAAAGGCTTGGAGTTGGGGACCACGGGTAGCGACTTCCGTCAGTAATTCCTCACATACGCTCTCCACATTGCAAGCACCACTTTGCAGGGAAACACGTAGGCTGTTTGCGTCTGGTTGAGAAGTNAGGAAAGCAGGAGGCATGGAATTGTTCTCGGCAGCATAACAGATGTTCAAAGCATGGAGAGCAGTACACCAGCGGCAACAGCAGAACCAATCACTCCNGAGACATTGGGCCCCATCGCATGCATCAACAAGTGATTCTGTGGGTTGGACTGCAAGCCAACTTGGTTGACAACTCGAGCAGCCATCGGCACGGCTGAGACTCCTGCTGCCCCAATCAAGGGGTTGATCGGAGCCTTAGAGAGACGGTTCATCAGCTTGGCCATCAGTACTCCTGTCGCAGTACCAATACCGAAAGCAATCATCCCGAGGATCAGGATGCCGACGGTTTCCAAATTCAGAAATCGAGTTGCCAATAGCTTGCTGCCCACACCGAGTCCTAGGAAGATCGTGACGGTGTTGATCAGTGCGTTCTGCATCGTGTCAGATAGTCGATCCACTACCCCACATTCCCGAGCCAAATTACCCAGCATGAACATGCCAATTAGCGGTGCGGCGGAGGGGAGTAGCGCAGCACAAAGAATCAACACCAGCAATGGAAAGANGATCTTCTCCCGACGAGAGACGTAGCGTAGCTGCTTCATCACCATCCGGCGCTCTTCCTCGGTCGTGAGCAGCTTCATGATCGGTGGCTGAATTAGCGGAACCAGGGCCATGTAGGAATAGGCGGCAATCGCAATGGAGCCCAACAGCCGTGGCGAAAGCTGACTGGAGAGGAAAATTGCAGTCGGTCCGTCTGCTCCTCCAATGATGCCAATCGAGGCCGCATCTCGCAGGCTGAAGTCAATGCCGGGAATCACATTCAAAGCCAGTGCACCAAGCAGGGTGGNGAAGATGCCGAACTGGGCGGCAGCTCCTAGCAAGGCGGTCCGGGGATTGGCGAGCATCGGTCCGAAGTCAGTCATCGCNCCGACTCCCATGAAGATCAGCAGCGGAAAGATCCCGGTGGTGATGCCCATTTCATAGACGTAGTAGAGCAGTCCTCCTGGCTCCCCCATCCCGGCTCCGGGAATGTTTGTCAGGATTGTACCAAAACCAATCGGTACCAGCAGCAGAGGTTCAAACTTCCGGTTGATGCCCAAATAGAGCAATCCNGTGCCAATCAAGATCATCAGGANCCGACCGATCCCTTCTGACCAATCCAAGTCCTGTCCCTGAAAAATCTTAGTAACCCCTGTGGAGTTGCGCAGCTCTTTCAGCATGCCACTGAGCGTTGGTTCTTTGGTAATGGCAGGGGCAGCGTTTCCAGACTCGATGAGCAGGGGTTGAATTTCCAACACCCCCAGTGATTCCTTGTCTTCGAAGTAGAGGTACGGTGAAGGTTTCCACTCGCGCAGGACACCCGAAGCACCGGCGCGTAGGGTGAGCTTGCCACCGTCGGCTTGCTTCATCACGGCGAGGACATCCCCAGCCACTACGTTGTCACCCTGCTTGACCCGGACTTCCAGTACCTGCAGCCTACCTTGGGCGGAGATGGTGACTTGATTCAGATCGTTCTGTGCGCTGGCAACACTCGGCAACACCAGCAGCCAGAGCAGCCAAAGACTGATTGGTAGGAACCACAATCGGGAGAATTGTTGGTAGCCCAGCATCCCTGTTTTCATCATGGAAGTGTTGGGGAAAAGAGCAATTTCAGTTAGAGATCGTCAGCAAGGGCTCACCCGCTTGTACTGTGTCTCCGGTGGATACGTGCAATTCCGAGATCTTACCGGTAGTAGGAGACTTGACCTCTGACTCCATCTTCATCGCCTCCATTATTAGCAGCGTTTGGTTTTCACTGACTTGGTCNCCTACCTTGACCTCAACGCGCAGAATGTTACCAGGAGTTGGTGCTTCAACCACTTGGCTAGAGGTGCTGGGAGTAAGAGTTGGGGCAGGTTGCGTAGTAGGTGCGGGACTGGCCGTTTGCACAACGGGGGTGCCCCCTCCCTCTGCGACATGAACCTGATANGCCTTGCCATCAACAGTGATCGTGTAGTCACGTGGGCCCATTGCCGCTGGCGGTGAAGCTGGTACAGAGACCTTGGCCTTCTGGGTCTTGGCTTCTTCCACGCTCTTGCGGCGGATGTTTTCCTTGGCTTTGCCCTGTAGGAAGTCAATTCCTTTGCTTTCGCAGCTGGAGACGANGAAGACATTCTCATCATTGATTGGCAGACCATGCTCCTGCAGCTTCTTCTCGGCTGCTGGTCGGCCATCCTCGAGGATATCCAGTGGATCACCATCGAAAACGGGTTTGTTCAATTGCTCGGAGGCCAGCTTAATGATCTCTGGATCGGGTGGTACTGGAGTTTTGCCGAAGTAGCCAAGGACCATGTTCCCATACTGTGGATTGAGCTTCTTCCAGCGTCCCTGGGTAGCGTTGAGGTAGGCCTGTTGGAAATAGAACTGGGAAACTGGGGTGACTGAAGTGCCGAAGCCTCCCAGCCGAATGACTTCCTCCATCTCNTTGATGACCTGAGGGTAGAGGTGCAGTGTGCCGGTGTCCCGCATCATCATCGTGTTGGCGGTCAGTGCTCCACCTGGCATTGGTGAGAAAGGAATCAGTGGGGAGACCATCCGGGATTCGGGTGGAATGAAGTAATCGTGCATCGCATCCTCAAAGACCTCCTGCGCCTTGACATACTTTAGTGGATCGATATCCAGCGTGTAGTCGGTACCCTTCATCGCATGCCACATCGTGAGGATGTCGGGTTGGGCTGTTCCGCCACTGACNGGGCTCATCGCCAGATCAATTCGATTGATCCCAGCCTCGATAGCTGCCATGTACTGGTTGATACCGATNCCAGCGGTGTCATGGGTGTGCAGGTGCAGCACCATGTCTTCCGGTACAATCTTGCGGGCTGCTTTGATGGTGTTGTAGATCTTGCGTGGATGAGCAGTTCCAGTTGAGTCTTTGAACGAAATCGAATCGAAGGGAATGTCAGAGTCCAGGATGTCCTGCAGCAGCTTGGTGTAATCTTCTGCACGGTGAGCACCTTCACAACCTGGAGGCAAATCCATGATGGTGATCACGATTTGGTGGTGCAAACCTGCAGCGGTGATCCGTTCTCCGGAGTAACGTAGGTTGCGCAGATCATTCAGGGCATCGAAGTTTCGGATGGTGGTGATTCCGTGCTTCTTGAACATCTGCGCATGCAGATCAATCATGTCCCGAGGTTGCTGGTTCAAGGCAACGACATTAATGCCCCGGGCTAGCGTTTGTAAGTTGGCTTCAGGTCCGACCGTCTTGCGGAANGCGTCCATCATGTCGAATGCCGACTCGTTGCAGTAGAAGAAGAGGCTCTGGAAACGTGCACCACCTCCAGCTTCGAAGTGGGTAGTTCCAGCTTCTACTGCAGCTTCTAGCGCTGGTAGGAAGTCNTTTGTCGCCACACGTGCACCAAACACGGACTGAAAACCATCGCGGAAGGACGTGTCCATGAATTCAATGCGTTTTTTTGCCATGATTGGTTGTTGATTAGGTGTTGATCAGTTGCTNTCGCTCGGCTTCGTACGCAGCAATCGCTGCAGCCAGGACAACGGTCGGGACTTGGNGTTCCTGGGGCGTTGGTTTCTTTGAGGGACGCCGCTGTCGCTCGGCTTCCTGCTGGGTATGTGATCGGTTCAGGATCTCAATCAGCTTGATGAAAGCAATCATCAACAGTAGAAAGAGAAANACCGTCAACATGCCCACAACCATTAACTTGAGTCCGGTACTGAACATCTGAATCGTTCTCCAGAAGATNCGGAAAGCGTGAACCAGGAGCNGTTGGCTAACTTATCTGAGAGGCACTAAGATAATGATTTTTTTGCAAGTTGACATCCAGAATTTAACACGAATGTCGAACTTATGGTTTGAGGTGGGAAATTTAAACAAGATTTCCAGAAGGGGCAGATCATGAATCGTCAAGAATCTGCTCTACCCTCTTCAGTGAAAATATCAGAGAAATGAACAAGGAGAGTGCTGGTAATTGGTGCAGTATGATCTCATTCACTTTTCAAAATCACGATGCTTTGTCTTCTTGGGATTCAGCCATGATCTCATACGAATGTGTTACCTCTGCACCGGAGCGTCCCATGATGATTGAGGCTGCACAATACGTTTCCTGGGATAGCTGAATGGCTCGTTGCACCTGGTGCTCACTAAGATTTGGTACCACTCAGGATGAAGTGCAGGTGGATTTTGCGAAAGATCCGAGGGTAGTCGTCTTCTCGTTCAGCTTCTATCTGAACACGGCAGTCCTGCACTTTTTGGCGGGCTTTCTTCAGAATACTGATCACATCAATGNCCTGTGCAGCCTCCCATCCCCNTCAGNAGCATCTCCATNGGACTGGGNCCCCTTGTTGGAATCNGGNGTNTCGANNACTANNNANTGCCNNGTNCCNGANNCTGCNACAAANTTTNANTCTTCCANCNATTTGACTTCTGCTTTCATAAATTCTGNTNCTGCGATGGGNTACCAAGACAANAAAACAANTTTNANTNAGTATAGCACCAAGAGTAGAAAACAGAAAACGTCTGTGTTNCCATTGCTTGTGAACCGCTAAACGAGTACAAGGAGTGGGCAGNTNANAGGATGTGGCTAGAAGTTNAATTCATCGTTAGCCCAGGAAATTCNTTGGATGTCTGTTGGANGNNTTNGATCNAGNNACCCNANATGNGAAAGCAGGAAGGAGTGANAANTGTCNCGCATTATNATCATTGGTGGNAGTGGTCANGTAGGTAGNTATCTCGTANCTACTCTGGTTACAATGGGACACGAGGTCGTCAACGTGAGCCGTGGGATTTCAAAGCCCTATCGTGCCCACTCCGCTTGGNAGCAAGTGGAAAGCGTNATNCTGGATCGTANCGCTGAGGANGCNAAGGGAGAGTTTGGGACAAAGATCGCNGCCCTGCGACCAGATATCGTNNTNGACATGATCTCCTTCGATCTNCCCAGCATGCAGCAGCTCGTTGAAGCACTTCANGGGAAGATTGATCACTACCTCTTCTGCAGTACAATTTGGGTCTACGGAAGCTTCACAGCAATTCCATCAACAGAAGCAGATCTGCCGAATCCGATTGAACCCTATGGACGAAACAAGGCAGAAATGGAAGCCTGGCTGGGCGAACAGGCTCGTCGCAGAGGCTTCCNAGCAACTAGCTTCCGACCTGGCCACATCGTCGGGGAAGGCTGGCTGCCGATCAATCCGCTTGGGAACCTGAACCCAGAGGTGTTTTCACGGATTGCCNATGGAGAGGAACTGATGCTGCCCAACCTGGGTCTGGAGATGATGCACCATGTTCATGNAGATGATGTCGCTCGTTGGATTCTTTGCGCCATTCACCATCGCCAGGCGNCGATCGGGGAAGCGTTCAATACGGTCTCTGAGCAGGCGCTGACACTCAAGGGCTACGCAGAGGCGATGTATCGCTGGTTTGGTCAGCAACCACGACTCTCGTTTCAGCCTTTCGATGAATGGTTAGGTGGTATGAGCGAGCAGGACGCAGCCACTTCTCGTGGACACGTGATCCGCAGTTCCTGCCACTCCATCGAAAAGAGCCGTCAGCGTTTGGGATACCATCCGCGCTACTCCAGCATCGAAGCGATCCAGCAAGTAGTACAGGTGCTGATTGCTCAGGGAAAAGTAGCGGTTCCGACATCAAAATGAACTACTGAAAAGACTACTTTTGCACAACCAACTGAGACCTTGATGCCGATGGGAATGGTTCCACTCTTCTTTGATCTTGACCACACCCTCTGGGACTTTGTTAGCAACTCTCGCAAGACGCTGCGTGAGGGCTATGAGGCCTTCGCACTGTACGACGTGGGTGTGACCGACTTTTCCGAGTGGATTCGCGTGTTTGAACGCACGAACGACTGGTGCTGGGAAGAATACCGTCAAGGACGCATGGACAAAACGACACTGCGTTCAGCCCGTTTCGAGATGGCTTTGCAGACCATCGGTAGCACGGCGCCATCAGAACTCGNAAAGGAGCTGGACATTCACTACATCCAGTATTCTCCACAGCAGACGGGTCTGATTGGTGGTACACTGCCCTTGCTGGAGGAGTTGCAGCGACGTGGTCACCAGATGTGGATCTTGACGAANGGTTTTGAAGAAGTACAACGGATCAAGCTCCAATGCTGTGGACTGTCTCCATTTTTCGAAGCGATGTACACCAGCGAGGAGTTGGGTGTGAAGAAGCCTCATCCTGATGCCTTCCACAAGGCTGCAGCTGCTGCAGGTCTATCCGAATCAGAGGACGTTGTGATGATTGGGGACAGTTGGCAGAGCGACGTTGAGGGTGCCCAGAATGTGGGCTGGCGCGGAGTTCACTACAATCCGGAAGGTGAACTGAAACCAGTAGCGTGGCGCACTGTCCGCAACCTGCAAGAAATCCTCGATCTGCCACTGAATTCAAGAGCCTGAGGCTTTTTCTCTGCAACCGGANGAAGTGGCTGTGAAATCCAAGGGCTTTCAGAAAAACCAACGTGAAAGGAGTGATGGGAGTCTTCAACTGTGACGAATGCGGAGGAAAGCTCTNCTACTTGGCGAGATCTTGTCCTCACTGTGGCAAGCGCTTCAAATCCAATCTACTGGCAGCAGACTGGAAACTGGGTGGCAAGCCAACTCTCTTTGCGGCTTGTGGCGTAGCAGTTATCTGGTTTNCCGTGATTGCAACTTCGATGATCTGGGTTGTGTCACTAGCCAATCCTACGCTGCTGATCCCTGTGATCATCCTGCTCTCGTTGATCTTCCTCGTCTTGGTTTATGTCTTCAGCCGGGCATTTCGGNAACACAAAAAGACACCAATAGATTCCTGAAGGTTTGGTCTGGGCTTCTGAGAGTGTAGATGCCGNANCTTCCAAGGTGTTTGTGGTTGGTCCAAGAGCAACTGCCAGATCAGCTTGAACGCACCAATGATCGAAGCACTTCTTCCAGTTCAGGCAATTCTTCATGATCCTTGAAATGAGCCATTCTCTGGTAAGTCTCNGCGGCAGCTTTATGGAAGCCATCCGGTAGTCCAGCGAAGTCAAGAGTGGAAGCGATCTCCTCCATTTCACCAGAAAATCTCCAGGCCTTAGCAGTAGCTTTCCGGATATCTTCGACAGTTTTTCTGCCGGCACCACTCACCTCAGCCGACCAATGTCGCTCCAGGTCTTCCCNCACTCCCAACTCGTTAGCGGTGGCCACAATGGAGCAGAGCAAAGCGGTCATTCCTTTCGTCTTGGCTGCGTAGCACNTCTTCATTGCGGAGGCCTTGCCGATTTCCTTCCCAATGATTCGGGCGACCAGCGGGCCCTGCTCGAAACAGTCGGCCACTTGTGCAGATTGGAGCCCAGAGAGATAAAGAAAAGTTGAATTTTCCTGCCAGNCAGGGCCACCGATAATCCCACCATCCACATACTCAACCCCTGCAAGAGTCATCTGCTTGCCAATTTCTTGAGAGCGCATTGGAGAGATGGCGTTAGCGTCCAAAAAGATGCCCTTGAAGCCTGCCTGTAGCAACTGCTGGCTTAGTTCACCTGCATATTTGGGCGGACAGACACTGATGATCATGGAGCAAGTTTCACAGAGTTCTGAAAGACTCCGCAACTCACGCAGTTCGAACCGTTCCGCTCTGGCNCGTGTAGCCTCGCTGCGACCTTGCGACACCCAGAAAACCAAATGTCCAGAATTTTTTGCAGAAGCAGCAACAGATATCCCCATTTCACCAGGATGCAGGATGCCTATGTTCTGTGTTGTCATTACATTTTCTCCAGAGGTATGAGCGAAATTTGGGATAGCATCATGTAGACGATGTTTTTGCAAGTACAGCAGAAAGAGTAGAAATGGAACTCAAATCCACGCCAGCTATCTCATAAATGAAACCATCCTTCTCAAACAACGAGCTCAAGGTATTTCTAAAAGTATTTCTGCAGTGGGTTGAGTCTCAGCGCCTGGTGGAGGGAGCAATCCTGGTGGGTTCCCATGCACGAGGTGGGGCCCAGCAAGATTCCGACATTGACCTGGTCCTGCTTTGCACGGAGTACGAAAGTTATCTGGAAGATGTGAGCTGGATCAACGACTTTGGCAAGCCAGTCTCAGTTCGTCCTGAAGACTACGGCAAGCTCACTTCTGTCCGTGTTTTCTGTGAAGAGGGCCCATAAGTTGAGTTTGGCTTCACCCAGTTGGACTGGCTAGTCCTACCACTTGATGTAGGAACGGTAGGAGTCCTGAGGAATGGATTCCAAATTGTCTATGATCGTAGCGGAAAATATTCGGCTCTGAAGTTACAACCCTAGGATTTGATACTCTTTGCACTCTTTCAATGATAACCTCAGAAAATGTTTAAGTAGGTTCCTCGCAGATTTTGGAGCCAAGATGCTGCGCAAGCTTTATTCTTCGGTACAACATGCTACTCTAATCACCAAATCTGGCGATCATGGTTAACAAATATTGGGGTTAATAGAGTTGTCTGGTTGCTAGACTAGGAGTACCGAAGTGAATTCTAGTTGGAGGGGTTGGCAATCGTCAGCTGAGGAAAGACTGATTTGAAGAGGAGTTAATTCAACAAGAGTCTGCTAGTCGTTCGGTAGACTAATCTCCTGATCCAATTCTTCAAATGCGTTTTTGCTTTTGGAGGCTGCTGAATCAAATTCGGTAGGGGTATTCAAATCCAGTTCAGGCTGATTCAAGCGGGCTTCCAGTTCTCCAAATGCTGATTCAGCTCGGTTTTTGGAGAGCTTAGTTGTGATTTTTTGGAGCCGCTCTTTTTGGTAGGCAACGACGATCTCTCGACTTAAACAAGCCTTCACGAAAGCTGCTCTGACGTCTTCGTCGTAGGTGATCTTAAGAAATTGCCGCTGCCCAGTCACAAAGTTTTTCAATTCAGAATCATTTCGGAACTGCGCTACGAGCTGACGCTCCTTCTCATTTCTTGGTTTACGTCGTTGGACTTCATCTCTGATTGCTGACTGAACATACTGTTCTTGTTGTGCAACTAAATTTTTGGTGGCTTCTGACTTGGCAGCTTCCACAGAGGCCAGGCTTCCTGGAGCATAGTCGAACGCACAATCCCACTCCGTATCATTATTACGTAAGTACCAATCTGGAGCACCATCAATGTCCAAGGTGTTCTCGGTTTGCAGATAAATATTGAAGATATAGCCTGCCAGAGTGTTTCCCAAAGAGAGAGCTAACCCTAGCAATTGTGCGGAAGCGGTGTGTATTGTCAAAATCAGGAAGATCCCAACTAGGAAAACGCGTTTGCTCAGCAATTTCAGCATTCCACCCTCACGCAGCTAAATCTTCAATAAGCACATAAATATAGCCTGCCTCTCTATCACGCCAAAATTCTACAATTCGAAATTGAACAGGGATTTCTTTTCCAGAAATGGTGACGGTCGTGTTGATTGTTGAGGAGTTTGTCAGGCTTTCACGTCCTCCTTTGACAACGCTGGTCGTTTTGTTCTGGACGTCGCCACTCACTTCAGCAGTGTTGCCAGCTTTTGCAGCAACCATCAGACCGACGGCGGTATTTAAAGCCTTCTCTCGAGCCTGCTTGACGGTTTGCAGAGCATAGCTTGCCTGTCCCAAGTAGTGCCCAGCAGGAACTTTGTTGATCCAATCTGGTTTTTGGTTTTGGCTGACGGGCTGGGGAGAGCGAGAAGATTGCTGAGAGCAAGAGGTAGTCAGGAAAGAAACAAGAAGCAGCAGTAAGAAGACGGGGAGTAGCCGTTTGGATAAAATCATCTTTTCTCCGGTGAGAACCGTTCCTGCTTGCGAAGTTCTGGCGAAATACGTGGGACGCACGGGTGTGAATCCCACTCTTTCAAAGAACCTTATTGCGGCATGGCACCGAATTCAGAATTGATCATCTTATCCATTTCGGCTTCTAGCTCATTTTGGGCTTTTTCACCAAGAAACCGTTGCCACTGGGCCTGCTGATTTTTGTAACTTGTTTGGAGGGCTTGCTTGGCTGCGACAGCTGCTTGCTGAGGATCCATTACAACCAAGGCATAGGTTGTCCCGTCAGGACCCTTACGGTAATTGATTGCTTTAGCACCAAAGAGGATCTCTGAGGTGATTTGTCGCTGCGTGACTGAAGCAACTGTATCAACAGTCTCTTGGTCCCCCACTCCTGTTGTCTCGGCATGGTTTTTCACCATCGCACCAACCTTGGCCTTCATCTCGGTGGCCAGTTGTACTCGTCCATCCATCGTCGCCTGGTTTCTGGCGAAACTAGTACCTGCTTTGGTATCTCGGAAAGACCCCACTGCAGCAACTGGATATCCCTCAACCGGGGTTCCACAAATCCAATCAGGAGCACGTACTTCAGTGTCATCAAAGTAGCAGAGATTCGGATCTTGCTCTAATTTGACAGGCTCAATTCTGGTTGTTTCTGATGAACTTGAACAAGCGACTACTCCCGTGAGAATGAGTGCTGCACCTAGTTGGGAAATCACTTTTTTGTTCATAATGACTCCTTATGTCTGGAAAGAAGTTTTTGGGAAGCGTAATTTTTTCTCATTACTAGAATAGTTTTGAATTTGAGCATCATTGAGGTTGGTGAGAGAAGAATTGATGACTCTTCGTATTGTCAATGAGAATAGAAAAAAATCCTGTCAAGGTTGAGTAAACAATCAATGTATAATCTTTCACTTTTCTCCAATTTGATCAGCTTACACATATGTAGTTTATAGCGGAACTGATTAAAGTTTGGGAGTCAGAGTTCCATACTCTAGAAAGAAAAAGATTTGCGCTCCATGAATTTCTTGATTTTCTTACTACCATTCCAAACTTCGCGAGCTGTTTGCAGATTGATCAGCTTCAGATCTACTTGATAGTAGGTCACGCGTTGATTATCTAGCTGATCAACTATGGAATTAATCGTCCCGGAAAGTGCGAAATTCGCCCCATCTTCTTCACCCATTTCCATCCGAGTATCAGCAGAAGCGTTCATATCCTGGTCAGCTAATTCTGCACGGGTATCTTGACGTTCTTCAAGTGTCGCAATAAATCCGGCTTTACCGCTGCGAATCACAGCCCGCTTAATATCGTTAACAAAGGTGTCAACAGCTATATGCTCGTGGGATTTATTCCGAACGCGCTGCACGGTTACCAGTGGTTCTTTGCCAGGAAAGCGCTGATTAAATTGACTGATCCAGGGATAGCTAAGCATATCGTTGATCATTTCCTCAGCTACTAAACGAGAATCCTCATCATTCCACTTGTCCGTAAGCGCGATTTCCTTTCCAGAATCTACCCTAGCAACCTCCACGCTTTTACCACAGCCGTTAACGAAAACAACTGTACCCAGAATCAGTACTGTTGCTAATATGCTTTTGCTTGTTTGCTGAAACTTCATAGTCAATTAGCTCCCTTTGTATGATCTCTGCCTAAAATAGTACGTCAACCAATTCCTTCCCCAACTGCTGTGACAGCTTGGCAATTGATCGTGACTCAGCTTCCTTTACATCAGCGGAAGCTCCCTTGGCTTTTGCCTGGATAGTTTTCACAATGCGTCCCTGCTCATCTTTCAGAAACACATTACCCTCGGTAATCACAAACGTCGTTTCGCCTTGAACCACATTATTCAAACTTAAATCATACTCAACCCGAATATCAGCTTGCTCTGCTTCAGAAATATTGATTCCTTTATTGTTTAGCTCAGCGGTCAGAGCAGCTGCCAGAGAGTTTCTGTCAGCACCTTGTGCAGCGATATGCACTTTCAGCATGCCAATAAGAGCATAAGCCTTTCTCATGAAATCGCGGTATTCAGGGGTCAACACATCCACGTGCTGTCGTGTTGGGCTGAGAGTATTAGCGCGCGTTTGAATACCGGAGCGTTCCTCAGCCAATACTAGCCCTGACGCAACAAGACGCAACAATCCCATTCCCTGTTTTTCATTATTCTCAAATTCAGTTACTACTTCAGCAAAGCGCTGGTCAATCACCTCAATACGCGAATGCAGAGATTGTAGTTCCTTGTTCACATCAAGGCGTACAAGAATACTAACCTGCTTGTTTGATTCGTCAAAATAAGAATCTACATTCATCACATGAGATAATTCAAAAGACGTAACTTTACCTTTCACAGACTGACGCAATCGCTCGGTCAGTTCTGATTTGTTGTTTTGTAGCGTTTCAGTAATTTCCTGCTCCAGTTCTCCGCTGATATTGACTTCGATCTGCTTGACGAGTTCTAAACGAGCCATATCCTTGGCTCGTGCAGCAGCACCGGCCTGATCACCAGCATAAACCTCAGCTGAACCAGTCCCATACAGAAACCCCGTTTCAATTGGTGGCTGAATCAACCACACTGGTGCTGGCAAGGTAGGGGTTTTTGTCGGTTTAGATGTAACTGCTGGGCTGCCACCACACCCTACTAGCAACGACATCGCTGCCAGGATGATCACAATATTTGTCTTTACGCTACTCACCACTGATTCCCTGAATATCTGTTGATACGTTTAAAGATGACACAAATATCGACTATATCACCACCTTGTCAACCACGTCGTTTGAGTACTTGCGGGCTGTTGCATCATTGCAGTATTTTGCGTTGGAATAATGTGCTCCCGAAAGATTTTGATGTCACCCTCACCAACCTCGACAGATTGGGTTACTTCATGATAAGTTCCACCATTCGCTGAAGGTGTCCGGAGAGTAATTTGGTGAATACCGGGTTCCACAGACAAGCGCTTCAAATAAATGGTGTGTGGCAAGGTCAACCAAGCACGTGTATCCGCTTGGCTGCTCAACGCAGCTGCAGACTTACAAGCTAGTTTCGCGAGGTCATCATCCATTTGGCCACAAAACAGATTCTTAGTCATTGTACGCCCAAGCGCAGCTTGTAGATCCTTGTCCGCGCTCAGCAATTGCCCCTGAAAGGCCAGATTTGCTAGTGATTCTGCTTGAACCATTTCACCAATAGGCCTTCCATCTACCATGACTTGCGTCACACCAAAAATCTTTGGCTCAAGTTTGTAATATGGCACAGTCACCCGAGCGCCTCCCATTGCCAACGCATCTGGCAAACCGATTTTTTCTGCCAACTGCCATAGTGGGCCAAGCCTGGCGCGTTTTGAAGCCATTCCTTCTAGGGCACCAACTACACCACGCAATTGAAAATTGATAACTGATTGAAGCAAACCACGGTCTGCGTACATCAGGTGAAACCAAACTAGCTGAGCCTCTTGCTCCTTTGGAGTTCCTGTCAGCACAGGCTGGACAACCAGCTCTCTGGTATTGGTATCCAAAGTCAAATGCATATTGAGTTCGCCACGCGGAGGTATCCAGCCAGTATGCCCAATAATTACAATGTGAGCTTTTTCACTGCTATCTAGCTTTTTCTGCAGAGCATTTGACAATTTCTGCTTAGCTATACCAGGCCACTCATCTTCATAGCCACCATCCTGCTTCATCATGCGAATAGTATCGAACCAAGCCTGCTGCACGATACCCTGACCCAAACTGTATTGCTCTGCATACCCCTGTTCATAAAGTTCTGCTGCTTTCTGATAAGCAATTCTGGCACTGTCCAACTCGCCGTTGATTTCGTAGATTAAACCGTTCATGTAGCGTACGTACGCATCTTCACGGTATATCAACTTGTCCTTGTCAATTACTTGTCCTGCCAAAACATCAAAGATCTTCATCAGTTGGGAGAACAGCTTACCTTCATCATCCTTAGCATCTTGGTATGTGCCCTTTTGGTAAGCGATATCGCTTAGCAGGATATCTACTTTTCTAGCTTCGACACGAGCACTTTCCAGGTGATCAACTTTCTTAGCAGGGCTTGCCAATGCCATCATTGTGAAGTTCAGAGCCTTTGTGTAATGAATGAATGCACGCTCAAACTCCTGACCAGCATAATCACTTTGGCTTGGGCTAATCAGCGCTGCTTTCAGCACATCGCCCGCACGCTTAGTAGTGAGGTCTTCAGCAATATTTGCGGCTTGGTCCAGTTTGGCATTACTGCCGTCATAGTTCTGATTTAAGTGTTGAACCATGCCGGACTCCATATAGTGGAGCAGCCGATCCTTACCATCGGTTGACAATTCATCAGTTGCCTTAGATGCTGCTGTATAATCGCCACCCTCGATGAATACTCTGATATTTCCTGTCTGGTCATGATAGGTTGAACAACCAGACATCACAATTGCTCCTGAAATCAACACCAGCCAAAATTTATTATAAATTACGCTCATCGTTAGCATTGCTCTACTTGTATTATTGAATTCAATTTGTGAAGATTAGCAGACTTACCAAACTTCATTTTACTTTACTTTAGCGAATCTTTCTTAAGAAAAAATGAATTTAAATTCATTTTAACTGATGGAAAAGCTCTTTTGAAGAGGCATCCAACTTTTCAGCCAGTTGATGAAGCTCACCAAACCAGCTTGTCAATTACGTTTGGCGAGATACTGAATTTAACAGTCCGTGACTGGAACGAGCACCCTACTCCCAGCAACTACTACGATGACAATTCTGGGGTCTACATCCTCGATATTCTTGTGATTGATCCAGATCAAGAAGAGGGCTTCAATCGCTCCAAGGATGCGCTTCTCAAGGCCAATCCTGAGGATTCGAATGTGAAGGCATATCTGGGATTGCGCTGAATGTATAGTCTTAATGAGAGTTCATCTCTGAACCAAACCGAATTCAAGAACTCTGAACCAACCAATTTGGATAACCATGCCTAGATCAATACTGAGTTTGCTTCTGTTTCTACTGCTTGTGTCTGCCGGCTGGTCCCAGGAAGTCACCGGAGAAGGTACAGGCTCCACGAAAGAGCAGGCAAAGAAAGAAGCCCTGGCCGACCTCTCTCAGAACATCTCGGTTGAGGTGAAATCTGTCCAAACCCAAATTTCTGAACTGATTGGGGATAATTTGCGCTATGATCCAATTGGAATCACGTCTTCCCCTGCTGGGTGTAGAAAGCTTTGTTGTCGAGGATGTTGACTACTATTCCGCATTAGCTAGGCTCTCCACACAGCAGGTAATCCCGCTACACCGAACCCAACTCCAAGAAATTGAACGGGAAATCAAGCAGGCAACTCAGCAACTGGGGCAAGCCGAACAGAACTCGGAGCGGGAAAATCTCTTCCAGGTCCTCCTGGAAAAAATGGGAAATTTTAAGCGACATCAAACAGTGCTGTTGGTGCTTGGTGACACTGACCTGCCAAAACTAGAGATCACCGAAACAGGGATCAGAAGCCAGCTGCGCAAGGTTCATGACAAACCAGACTCACTGGAGCAAGTAGCCAAAATCCTGACCAGGGACATGCAGGACAGAAGAGGAATCTATGTCTATCCTTTCCGCACGGGTAGTTCCCAGGAAGTCACCCCCTTCGCAGCAGCATTGCGAGGTCGCTTGCAACAGCAACTCAGTACGGTCCGCCAGCCAGATCAGGCAAATCTGTGGTTATATGGCAGCTACCTGATCACGGATCAAGGTCTGGAACTCTCAGCTCACTTGACACGTTCAAATAATCAACAAATAGAGCAATCCAGATCACTCTTTCTGCCGAAGAAGGCCTACCAAGGTTTGAAGGCTGAACCGTCGCAGATCAGTTTTGAGAAGCAACTCCGAAATAAACCTGGCCTGTTACGCAAGAGGGATTTTCGGGTATCGATCCGTAGCAATAAGGGATACTACGGTTTGATGTTCGAAAAGGGTGAGATCATCGAGATCTATGTGAAAGTCAACAAACCCAGTTACTTCTACATCGTTGGACATATCTTTGCTGGAGAGGAACCCTTTTCGTGTCTGCTGAAATTGTAGGAAGAAGCAGATCCACCACAGAGCTTTGTCCAATTTGTCAATGCGGATGACGTTAATCGGTGGATGAGCCTGGGAGGATTTGAAATTTACCCACCACTGAGGCTAGAACACCTACAGATGATTGCTTCGAAAGAAGATTTGGTTCAGCAGTTACTAGAATATCGTTTTGATGAGGGCTCCGAGTTTTACCTGGTAGAGCAAAAGGTGAGAAGGTAGCTGGGCCAAAACCCGATCGGATAAGCTTCCAAAAAAGAAAAAACCTGAAAATTATAGTGCTGACTTATATTTCCATTTCAAAGTAAGTGTCAGAGGCCTACCAGATGGGAGCTTTCCTGAAGTTACATTTGAGCAATGATATTAGCTGAACAAAGGAAATAGCTGAGGGAATTGACTAATTTTACTCTAAAGGGGCCGCACAAAAACCGCCAGCAGCTTGGGTCCCTGAGCCAAAAGCTAGTGGAGGAGGCGCTCGGAAGGGATCAATCGGAGCACTGAAGAGCAGGTCGAGTAGGAGCAATCCAAGTATTCCAAGCAATAGCACAACGATGGCGTGGGAACGTTTGAACGTCATCGACTTCCTCCGATCAGTTGATCGTGCAGTCGTACTCCGATCATTGAGCCGGCAAAGGCAGCAGCAAACCAGACCCAACCATGTAGGCTACCGGTCGAGATGCCACTAAAGAAGGCTCCAACGTTACAGCCATAAGCCAGGCGGGAGGCATAGCCCATCAGCAGGGCGGCTATTGCTCCAGCGATCCAGAGTCGAGTGGGTAGAGAAACCTGAGCGGCCAACGGCCCCTTCCAGCGAGCAGCAATTCCAGCTCCTAACAATAAGCCGAAATCTGTCACAGAGGTGATGTCCAGCAGCAAGCTCTGAGTCAAGCGCTCGGCGTTACCGGCATCACTCCAGAAGGCAAATCCTGCTAAATCGATTCCTGACCAATGTACTAGCTTGGCGCCCCATAGTCCCAACCCATAGACCACTCCCCAGGGCTGTCCAGCCACCAGCAGATTGAGTACGGCCAGCCCTGCGAGGAAGCCAGCTGCCAACCATAATTTACGTGGCAGAGTACGATTGTTCGAAGGCATCCATTGTCGGAACCGCCAGGCGAGTCCCGCTAGCAATCCCAAGGTCAATAGGATTGCTCCGGATGTTCCTAGCCAATCACTCAGTGCTATTGGCTCCAACTGTCCCAGAGTATGCCACTCTGGCAAATGCAGGGTACCAAGAAAACTCCCGGCAATGAAAAAAGGTAAGGCCCAGAGACCCATCAGGTTGCCGCTACCAGCATTGACCAAAGTACCAGAACCACAGCCTAGCACGACCTGCATCGCGATCCCAAAGACAAAGGCCCCAAGAATCATGGAAACTCCGACAGAAGCTGTAGCTCCGATCAGTTCACCAGCTGCGATATCCAAGAGCAGCAGGCTAGGCAGAGTTGCCAACCCAAGGGCCAGTAGTTGTGCCTGAATGCCATGGGTGTTGTGCTCCAAGATCGCTTGTCGCCAGGGGCCGGCAAAACCAAAACCTAGGCCTTCCAAAGTAATACCAAAGCCTAGCCCGATAGCCAGCAAGATTCCTTGTCGTATTCCAGCATAGATGGCTAGCAGCAGAATCAGCAGAACCATCCCCAAACTCAGCAAGATACGAAGTCGTCGTTGTCCTGCAGGATTCGCAGGTCCAGCAGTGATTGCAGTTGTGGAACTCATCAGAATCGTCAGCTCAGAAAGTGTTTGCAAACCACTGCTTGGTATTGAGCCAAGCCCACTTCAAACGCCCTGGTACGTTGTCCATTGGCAGACCGGCAGCTGACCATTCAACCATTGGCTCTGGGTAGAGCTTGACGCCTTCCTGCCCAACCACTTCACTCAGCACGAACCAGTTGGTTGCTGCCCAATACTCAGTGTTGCAGAAGGAGACAGTCACTTCCGCTTGATCCAAGCCATTTTGCTGTAACAGCTTCTGCAGTTGTTCTGGAGCTCCCAACAGCGGCCCTCTAGAGCGAAACTACTGCTTGTTGTCAAAGTTATCGGCTCCAGGAATTGTTCCTGGCTTTGCTGCGGCACCGTGCCGCTTTTCTCCGAGAAAGAACACTTCTGGACGAGCGTCGAGTAACTTGGTGTTCGAGCGATTGAGTTGCTGTTCCACATCACTGGTCGAAGCGAACCGGTCAGCTTGAATCGTAGCTGGGTAACTGCTGTGACTCGCTTTCGTTACTTCTTTGGAAATGGGTAATCCTGTCTATTCCCACGCAATGAATCCACCATCAACCACTGCCAATTGCCGAAGACCGGCTGTCTTAAGTGTCCAGTAAACCCAAGCCGCTGCGCCGAAGTCACTATAGGAATCGCCTTTGTGTATGACTATGGTCGGGGTGCCTGCTGTCAGACCGAGGCCTTGAACGAGGGTGGTTAATTGGCTTTGAGAAAGGAATTTACGAGGATTCTCAGCAGGCCCCCACCAATTTCCACAGGGTGAAGAGGATGCATCAGCGATATGATCGGCATTGTAGGAACTGTCTGGATCAAGTGTATTTGGTGGACGGATATCAGTGATGGTGACAGCTTTTGAGTGAGCTTGAAGTATTTGACCTAACTCATTGGCTGAAAGCAACGGCTTCCAACTGGAGATTAAATTAGCAAAAGCGAAGCTACTAGCTAGTAGAACCAGCAGTAAAGTAGAGAAAAGAGAGCGTATTTTTGTGTCAGTTATCGGTGAAAAAATCAAAAATAGACCAATTGATTACAGAAAAATTATGCATCATTTGAAGGCGGATAACCATTAGCCTCCAATATCCCTTGAGAAGCCTGCTGAGACTGAATTTCCCTGACGCATTGATAGAGATTTTCTAACTTGGGGTCATGAATTTGAGCTTTGCGAAGGTACTGAATCGTTTGCTTCAGGTACTCAATACATGGACCCCGTTTCCCTTTGGCTGCCAGGATTCGTTTCCCTTTGGCTTCCACCTGCATTGTGGAACAGACGTATTTTGGGTGATCCAGTTTGACGACGAAGGCAATCGCTTCCAAGCTCCTTATTGCTGATTCAACGCGAACCCATTGTGGTTCATAGGCCTCTGTAATCATCTCCCTTTCCCAAATTTGGACTAGCTGGGTATCCTTCAACTCTGGAGGAATCCGTAATACCCGACCAATACAGGACCCACCTGGTTCAAGTCCGAGGACTAATCCTGGGAACTCCTTGGTTCCTCGATGCTCCGTACTCCAAAGACAAAAACTTCGATGGAATCCTTGAATTGTAGCCAGAATTGATTGATCAAAGGAAATTTCTGGATTCCACATCAAGGATCCATAGGCAAAAATCCAAATTTCCTGGTCAGGAGGTCGCTGATTCAGAATGCTTTGGAGAGAGAAGTTCACTGGAGTCACCACAAAAATTTATGAATAAGATAGGTTTTTCAGCATTGTTGATCAGGTGTCGTTTGAGCAAGATTTCTACTTTTGAAGGATACTGCAACTCTGGTTGAATTGTCACTTTCATCATCAGGAGGGCTAGATCTCTCTATTTTGATTTAGTATAGCGGTCCTGAGACAGAGAAGTCTACACGACCGCTATTCGCATCGTTGATCTGGTCAGCCGATATAACCCATTGTTCCTGGGATAGCTGGCCTCTTCGAGTGCTCCTGTATCCACGTCATAAATGAAGCCGCACACATTGACGGCATCGGATCCACTGGTAGGAATCCACGGATGATTCAGGATTTTCGAGATACCTCTCCGGACATCTCACTCCAAGCATTCGATGTTCTTCTCGTCACGTTGTACTTCGAGCGGTGCGATGGCTCCGCGGAAAGCGTGAAATTGAGCAGGGGTCGATGCACATTTTTCACAACTTGTGAAAGCATGACCCGTTGCCTGACCAAGCAGTTTTTCAGCCGCAGGATCACCTTCTAGTACTTGCTTTAAGTAGATCATCTGTGAACGCAAGCATACCGCAGTGCGTATGATGAATCAGATGGTCTCGTTGGTGTTGAGTAAGTGATGTGAGATGATCAGGCATCGAATTGCATCGTCACTCACAACCCCACCTACATTACAGATAATATGTACATCACCTGTCTGAAGACCAAGCAGATTCTCGACGTCGAGCCGGGCGTCTATCCAAGCTACTACCACAACTTGCTTGGATGGTTGGATAGGTTGTTTGCTAGGTTAGGAAGGCTTGTGGATTACCTGCCCACTGGAATGTTGCCTATTATTTTCCAGAAACTGGTCTGTCATCGAACTAACCATTTTTCNTCTCCTTGATTTGCTGGGACATCAGATGTTGCCTTGATCCAGACTGTCCCAGAANNGAGATCAAGAGGCAGTGCAGAGTCTTCGATCGGCTTNCATTNCTGACCATTTGAATTTTTCTACCTGATTTTCAACGGTTATCCTCGCCTCATCGTATTCTCACCAAGCNCCCACTGGCTTCAGGCGTCAGNTTTCTGCACAATCAGGTTCAACTGGAGAGATCGGGCCAGCGTTTGAAACACCACACAGTAGCGCTCGGTCAGTTTGAGTAATGAGTCGATACGCTCCTGAGGCTCTGAGGTCTCNAGTTCAAAGCGCAGACGAATTTCCTGGAATCCTACAGGAGCCTCCTTGGCAACCCCCAGTGTCCCCCTAAAGTCGAGATCTCCTTCTGCTGTGACCAGGCCATTCTGCAGTTGGAAATCGATGGCAGTGGCTACCGCCCGCAGGGTCACCCCCGCACAGGCAACCAGTGCCTCGAGTAACATGTCGCCAGAACAGGCCTGCAGGCCTGTTCCTCCGGTTGCCGGATGTAGTCCGGCCTCCACCAGAGACCGACCCGTCTCAACTCGACAGGTGATGCCCTCACCCAGCAGACCCTGGGCACGGAGGGTCATAAGAGCAGCTTGGGGTTGCTCCTTGTAACGCACCTTCAGCGGGGCCTGCAGGGTTTGTAGTTCTTGTGCATTCATAGTTTCCTTGAGGAAGATTGAATTGGCCGATGGATCAGGCCGATAGGGTAGATTTTTCATGAGCTTGAGCAGCCTGGTTCAATTCTGCCAGCAGTTTCGAACGCCATTCCAGGAATAGGGAATCTTGGCGCTGACGAGGATGCTCAAGATACACAGGGAAGCTGGATTTCACACGCCCAGGTTGGGGTTGCAGGACAACTATCCGATCTGCAAGGAAGAGTGCCTCCTCGATGTCATGGGTGACNAGGATCAGGGTTGGTCGTTGGTCCACCCAGAGCTTCAGGAGGTGTTCCTGTAGATCGTGGCGAGTCAGGGCATCNAGCGCAGAATAGGGTTCATCGAGCAGCAGGACCTCCGGCTGTCCNACCAAGGCTCGGGCCAGAGCTACTCGCTGGGCCTGTCCTCCGGAAAGTTCCTTGGGCCAGCGCTGGCTAAGAGTAGCTAACCCAACCCGTTCAAGGACCCGCTCGACACGTTGGTTCTGTTCCTCGATAGGCAAGTGTCGAATGCCAAAAGCAACATTCTTGGANATTGTCAACCAGGGCATCAACCGTGGTTCTTGAAAGACCACGCCGATTTCTGGGCGTGGTGCGAGGACGGTCGTCCCGTCTAGCAGGATGGAACCTGCCGTGGGTTGATCCAGACCTGCGATCAGGCGCAGCAGCGTGCTCTTNCCACAACCAGAACNACCTACTATGGCCAGGATTTCTCCCTGCTTCACCGAGAGGGAAAAATCAGCGAGCGCCAGGAATCCATTCGGATAGCGTTTCTGGAGTTTACNGATATCAAGCATGGTTTTCTCCTGTCTGAAAGCCATCCTGCCAGGAGAGCCAGCACCTTGCCAGGAGAGCCACGAGCCAGTCGGTCAACTTGCCGAGTAGGGCAAAGATCACAATGGCCCCCAGAATGACAGCTGGACGACCCGTTTGTTGGCCATCAATCAGGAGGTAACCTAAACCGTATTCGGCTCCCATNAATTCAGCAGCAACCACAAACATCCAACCCAGTCCTAGCCCNGTACGCAGCGAGACTAGNTATGTAGGCAGNGTGGCTGGCAGCAAAATGCGTAGGATCAACTCGTGATGTTGAAATCGGAAACTTTGTCCGACTTCAACGAGTTTACGATCCACGCTTCTGAGCGCATCCGACAAGGATAGGTAGATTGGAAAGAAAACCCCCACAGCAATCAGGACTACCTTGGAGGTTTCAAAAATACCAAACCAAAGAATGAACATCGGCACCCAGGCAATTGAGGGAATACTGCGCAGGGCCTGAAGAGTNGGGTCCAGCAGTCGTCGGACCAGTGGCCAATAGCCGGAGANAGAGCCNAATACGGTACCGGTAAGAGTTCCAAAGACAAAGCCAAGGAACACCCGCTGGAGGGTATTGGCAATGTGGGTGGGCAATTCTCCGGATTGCANAAGNTCCCAAAGTGTGTTCAGGATCGTGCTGACCGTGGGCAGAAGCCGGTCACTGNACCAGCCCTGTNCAACGGCAATTTCCCAACCTAGGGNNANTGTAACGGGNAGCAATAAACCAATCAGCCACGTCTCCCCCGTTTTCTTCCAGCGATTGGGAGATTCTATAGTTTCTTTGCCGCCCGACCACTGAAACTGCTGATCAGGCGGTGTGGTCGGCAGTGAGCTTTCCTGGTTCATTGAATCCCCAATTTGTTAGTAAAGGAGTTGTCAATCAGTACATCGGCAATGGCGACAACATTCACACTGGCTGAAATCACTCCAGCCTGTTGCAGAGCCAAGCCAGCCTCGATGATTGTTTTACGTTTTGGAGCATCCAAAGCGGCAGAAGAGAGATCTGTGCGCTGACCTAACTGTAGGGCAGCAACAGTCTCGGTTTGCTTTGCCTGAATAGAAAAGATCCGGCGTAGTTCTTCGGGATGCGCTAGCGCGTAGCTGCGACCGCGTTCATAGACTTGCAGAACACGCTCGACCAAGTCGGGGTGCTCCTTGGCGAAGTCCTCACGGGTGTTGAGAATGCCCAGTGTATTCAGGTCTGCGTTGCGATAAAACAACCGCACTGTGTTGTTGAGTTCAGATTGAGCCATCATTGGATCAAGGCCAGCCCAGGCGTCCACGTCCCCATTCTCCAGTGCCATTCGTCCATCCTGATGCTGTAGCAGAACCACACGGAGATCCTTTTCTGTAAGCCCGTGGTCTATGAGTGCTCGGATCAGGAAGATGTGTGGGTCTGTACCCCGAGTTGCAGCAACCCGCTTCCCTTTGAGGTCAGCAACAGTCTGGATTGAGGAATTCTTAGCTGTTACCAGTGCAGTCCACTCTGGCTTTGAATACACGTAGATCGACTTGATCGGATTGCCATTGATGCGTCCCAGCAAGGCAGCAGCACCAGCCGTTGAGCCAAAATCGACACTGCGGCTGTTGAGAAATTCCAGAGCCTTGTTGGAGCCCAGGGAACGTACCCAGCGAATCTGAATGCCTTCAGCTGCAAACTCCTCTTCCAACCATTTCTTGTCACGCAGTAGCAGGCTGACTGGATTGTAGTAAGCGTAATCAACTGTGATGCGCTCCAGTTTGTCTGCAGCAACCAACGCAGTACTCCAGTGTGTCAGTAGCAGCAGGCTGACGAGACCAACGTGAAAGAAATAGCGGATGTTATTTTGGCGAAACATGATTTCCTTTCGTAGGGATAAGGTGTTCAGGACAAGAGAAAAATTCGGACACCATACCTCAAGAACACCCTGGAGGAGTGGTATCCGAGACGAGGATCAGGCACATATGCGAGTTCTAGTTGAACTTGGATACGAGCCACTGCTTGGTAGAGAGCCAAACCCACTCCAGCCGATTGGGAACGTTGTCCATCGGCAGGTTGGCAGTGGACCACTCAACTAATGATTCGGGATATAGTTTTACATTCTGTTTGCTAGCGATCTCACTGAGCACGAACCAATTGGTTGCTGCCCAGTGTCCAGTATTGCAGAAAGAGATGGTGATTTCGGCCTGATCAAGCTTGTTTTCCTGCACTAGACTCTGTAGCCGTTCCGGAGACTCCAGCAATGGTCCACCAGAGCGGAACCAGCGCTCGTTGTCGAAGGCCAGAGCCCCAGCAATCGTTCCAGGTTTGCTGGCAGCTGGATGCCAGGTCAAGCCCTCGAAGAAGTCATCTGGTCGTGCATCTAACACCTGAACTCCGGGCTTGTTGAGTTGCACTTCCACCTTGTTAGCTTGGGCTAGCCAGTTCCGTTGGATCGTAGCTGGAAAGTCACTTGGCAGTGGAGTCTCCAATTTTGTGGAGATAGGCAGCCCTGCTTGTTTCCAAGCCCGAAAGCCCCCATTCAAAATCGCTAACTGGGTTAGTCCAGCAGTCTTCAAAGACCAGTAGACTCTGGCTGCTGCACCAAAGTTGCTGTAGGAGTCTCCACGATGAATAACGACCACTGGAGTATCGATGTCAGCACCAATTGCCTGAACCAGCCAAGTCAGTTTGTCCTGGGTAACAAACTTGCCTGGATTATCAGGCTGCCCACGCCAAGTTGCATAAGGGGAAGACACAGCCCCAGGGATGTGCCCAGCGTTGTAAGAAGCTTCTGGATCTTGGGCATCCAAGGCTCGAATGTCTACGATGGTTGCGGCAAAGGGGTCGTCTTCAAGAAGCTCATGGAGTTCGGTGACAGAGAGTAGTGGTTTCCATTCAGACAAATCATTGGCGTGTGTCAAACTAGTCATTAAAGCGAGCAGTCCAGCTAGCAATAGACGCAGTTTCATCGGTGTTCTCCTGGAGAGAAGTTGGAAAAATAGGGCAAGGTGGAGCCCTAAGGTATCAGCAAATTCCGAAAACCTTTCCCTTTCGAGTGGTACTCTCGGTCAAGGAAAACAATGGGCGAAGAGCGTTCTAGGGCGGAACTTGTAAGTGGCTCTAGAGCAAACGCGCTCGCAAAAAATTCAGCAGATGATCAGAATCAGGAAACGAATCAGAGATACGCGAACAGGATGTTCAGCAACAACAGGCAGGGCAGCAACAGTAGGAAGCAACAGAGGTAACAACAGCAGTAGTCAAGGCAGTCTGAGAAAGACTGGAATGCCTGAACCGGGATAATGGTGCCAATATAAAATTCATCTTTCTGCTTGATTTAAAAAGTTTTTCAGAGGGTTTGGCGTTGGAGCCAGGGATGCGGCTAGGCCGCTACGAAGGGGCCTGTGTCAACAACAGGTCAAACGACAGCAACGGCAGCAATTGGCTGGGATACCGAATTGGATGTCTTTGAGCGAGAAAGGCATTGCTACTGTTTAAAAAGAGGGAATTTGAACAAAAGACAGCAAACTATCTCGGAGTCTGAGTACAAAAGCAAGTATTTTTTGCTGGTCCAAAAACAATGAAAGCTATTCGTACTCAGATTTCAGCTTTTCTGACCAATCTTTCTCCGATGTTGAGAATGGTTTGATCTTCTGCTGACTATTGTCGAAAATTAAGATAAATCTAACCTTCATTCTCGACTACACATCCTTGGAGGGC
>NYVT01000081.1:0-10502 GCA_002684675.1 Deltaproteobacteria bacterium | reverse complement strand
AAACGCAATAAGAACATCAACCATTTCTGTTTCCCTCTGCTGGTGATTTGTTCAGACAACACATTCGTGTTCTCACCTCTTCTCCTGCTGACTAAGCCTTCATAGTTTGTGATTTGTGTACAACAGTAGACGACCCATTGAGACCATTTCACAATTCTCAGTCCCTAAGAAATCAAGTCCAACCGAACAACAGCACCAATCTTGATCTGCCCGCCTTGGATAATCTTAGCGGTGATTCCTCCATGACCACGCATACTGTTGTAGCCTCCAGCGCCAAGATTCTCTTCCATTCGACTGCATGGAGCACAGATGCCTGTAGTTTCCAGCAGTACTTCTCCCACCTGAAATTGCTGGTGCTTCAGGGCCAGCAAGTTGATGCCAGAAACCACAATGTTGCGCCGTAACAACTCNGGTGGAATCTCACTCTTACCCANTATGCGAGCCACTACATCCAGATGTTCNTGCTGAATCAGAGTGACTTGCCGCTTGNCAGTAGAAGATTTTTTAAAATGATCACCTTCGAGCCCAGTGTCTGGATTAGCGTAGGCTTGGCTAACGGATNGAACCTCAGCCCTGCGTTCAGAGCGAATTCCAATCCATTCAACCTTGCCTTCTTGAGGAATGCTGTGGAGGTACTGTCGTTCCAGTGTTTCGTTGTAGCTCATCTTCAAGCATCCTCTTTCCAAGAATTATTTACCTTTAAAGTAGCCATAAACGCACAATGAGGGATTGATAACCAGCAGCAGCCAAAATGGTGGAGGTGGGCCAGTATATCCCGGTAACTCTGGCGCCCAATAGGTGGAAAAAGTATTAAATAAAGCCACACATAACATACAGAACATCAAAGCGATTTCACCAATAAGCACTTTTTTTGCTGAAGATAAATCTTTAATATAGCTACAAAATATCAGCAAAAGCCCTATCCCTACGTTTAATGCACCAACCACATCCGCTGTTGATTGCACAGTTTTGAAAGTTTTTAAGGAAACATCTGCCCCCATACTCTCCATTAACATTTCATGTGCAAACAAAAGCAGGTAAATCAGCATACCTCCAACGGAAACATGTAATGTACCAACAATTTTCAATATCAAACTAACTTTCATTTTGTTTCCTCCAATTGAGTTTCTGTAATTTAATGCAACCCAACATCTTCATACATTTTCATAGCGGGTAGGTCCCGATGGACCCTGAATCCATCGGGTATGTGTCCTGTGTAGTTCGTTTACGGCTTTTTGCCACTAAGCAAATTAGCTATTTTCTGCAGACCTGCTGCCTGATCTTTGATCTTTTGAGATTCCTGTTGCTCTTCAGTTTCGGATTCATCGACAATCGGTTCTGCTGCACCAATTCGGGTGACAGTGGGACTGGGGTTGCGTAATCTTTTTGTTTTCATCATCCAGCCTTTCCATGTTTGATTGAGGTTGTGACCCAGATTTTCAAGCTCACCTTCTCACATTCTCCAGCTTTAACGCAACCCTCCACCCTCATCAAAACGATACGGCACAATTGAGTTGGTATCACTCAAGTGCAATGCACCCACTAGCTTCTGCTGAATATTTGGGAAGAATCTAGCTCCCTGATCACTAGTCAGCACATAGAAGATGATTGCTGCTGCAACGGCACCAAGGCCAATTCCGAGCCCCCAGCTACTAGTACTTCTTGGGGTGTACTCCATCGGCTGCGCTGCAGAAGCGGCAGAAGCTGGAGTACTGATATCTACCGAATCCTCAACATCGGCTGCTGAATCCACATCAAACTTGGAGTGCTTAGGAACTTCTAATAACTGCTGACGAAGATGCTGATTATCTTGCTGCAGGAACATCAGCATCTTCTGATAGTTTTCTCTCTCCTTGACAACCTCCGCCTTCTCCTTGCGGTGATCATCTCTCTCTTCAGAAAGCATTGTCTTCAGGTGGATAATTTCCGAGTTAAGAGCTTCAATCAACCTTACATCACCACTGGATGACTTGTCTAAAGTGTCTGCTGTCTGTCTGCTGTCTGTCTGCTGTCTGTCTGAACCAGACGTCTGCCGGACAGATTCCATACATACAAATGCTAGACATTCTAATTCTTCCTGAGTAATGAAAGAACGCCTGCCTTGCCGTACTGGCTTAACTCCAGACTTCTTGCAACGGGTATAAAAGCTAGCCCGATTGACCTTCAACTCTACCATTGCATCCTGCACCGAGATGATCGCTTCCATAAGACATCCTGTCTGTTGAGTTGTCTGTTAACCGTCTGTCTGCCAGACATTTGCCAGATGTCTGCCGGACATACAACCAGACAAACAAACGGACACTTGCCATACACTTGCTGCAGATGCTGTTCCAATCGGTGGCTTCTTCAGAGGGGCAGGAAATGGCAACAGAGAACGGTTGTCACATATATTTTCTCTGACTGCTGGAGCTTAAGTATGGATTGACATTCAGTCGGTGAAGTGTTTCTGCGCATCATAATCTAACGCATCTTATTCCCTAGCACCTTTGGTTCTAGGGAACTTGAGGGTGACATGCTAAGAATCAGAAAGGATTTTTACTACGGTTGTCTCCTGCTTATGTCCAGATGCAGCAATCACTTCTGCATGTTTCTCCATAAATTTTTCCATCACCTCCATGGATTCAATCTCAAAACACACATGAAGTCTTTGATCTTCCTCACACCAGCCAACTAGAATTTCCTTCATATTGGCCTCATCTCAAGCCCATTTATGACCATCATATACTTTTTTCTAGTCAGCATAAGTTGTTGATAATTCAGCGTTCATTAATAGCCGCATGGAACCTTTTTTAATGATGTGATGTTTTTGGAGAGTCAAAACATTTCCAACCTGATGCGTAGGCAATTAAAGCTGAAACTCAGTAAAGGTTTACTTCTCCTCAGGTTATTCGCAATTTATTAGTTGGATGATTCAAGGCTTTCAGCGAGGAAGTACGATGTTTCTCAAGCACTTGATTTACTACCTGCTCATTAGCCTTCTGATTATTCCGACAGGATGGGCATCACAACAAAGAGTCGTTCGACCTGTAAGCCTCAAGATGCCTGATGTAAATCAGGTCAAGCTCTATCAGGGTAGTTATGCTCTCGTGATTGGCACAAGTNAATATCAGGACAATGCATGGGGCGATCTGAGCAGCNTCGGAGAAGATGTCAAAGCAGTGCGCCTGGCGTTGGAAGGGCAGGAGTTTCAAGTACAAACTGTGATGGATTCCACTGAAGATNACCATTCCCCACTCAGCCAGATTTAGTNGGTCGATAATCACTTCAATCGCAAGGTNTGAAGATAAAAGAAAGAGGCTGGATAAAANCGTGGCCCGGAGTCCCAATATAAAAAGGGGAGCGCTGCTTACCCAAGCACCTAGTCNTCTTCACCAAAATAAGGGTAATTTTTTGCACAACAAATTCAAGAAGCATGTCTCAACGCCAGGATACTGTTAGATCTGTTGCCTNGCATTAAGTTTATACTTCCATAGTTGAAGGATAACTTAACATCGGTTTTGCCAAGCTTTTTAGGCTACTTCCACTCCATCTTGCTGATTCAGCAGAGATTTTCATCCTTTATCGGAGACGAACGAATGGCAGTTGGTAAGCTGACAGGCCCAAAAAAAGCGGCAATCCTATTGCTTGCCCTTGGTGAAGAAGGTGCTGCTGCAGTGATGCAGAATTTAGAAGAAGCTGAAATTCAACAAGTTGGCTACTTCATGACACGCTTCAATGATATTTCATCTGAAGAGTTGGATCAGGTTCTTGAAGAGTTCTATCGGCAGTCTGTAATAAGTGATGGTGGAGGAGATCTGATGGCTTCTCCTGACTTCATCAAGAATGCACTTAGCAAAGCCCTTGGTCCCGATAAGGCCAAAGAACTTGGTGCTTCGATGAGTGCCGCGACAGATGATATGGGGTTGGAGGCTCTCAAGTACATAGACCCGATCATGATCTCGAACTACATCCGTACCGAGCATCCGCAGACCATAGCCTTAATCATCTCTTACCTGACGGATATAGACCAGGCAGCNACTACNCTAAGGAATCTTCCAGAAAACTTGCAGGCTGATGTCGTCTATCGTATNGCNGCCTTAGACAGTATTCCNCCNGGGGTAGTCAACGAACTCAATGAAGTCTTGACGGATGAAATGAAGCAAGCAGGTAGTATGGTGACCAAAGTTGGTGGAGTTGCGCCAGTAGCTGAGATNCTGAATGCTCTGGACAAAGCATCTGAAACACGAATTCTCTCCACGATTGAGGAATCCAACCCAGATTTGGCAGAACAAATTCGAGAGTTGATGTTTACCTTTGAGGACTTGTCACTGATCGATAGTAAGCAAATGCAAACTGTCCTCAAAGATGTTGATAAGGCTGATCTGGCAATGGCCCTGAAGACAGCTAGTGACTCCGTCAAAGAACTNATTTTGAGTTCTATGTCNACTCGTGCAGCNGAAATGCTCAATGACGACTTGGAGAATATGGGTCCGGTCAAGGTGGCTGATGTAGAGGGTGCTCAGCAAAAGATCATCAAGGTGGTTAAGAAGCTTGAAGAAGAAGGCAAACTCATCATCTCTGGGGGAGCCGGTGACGATGTTGTCTAATACCCCACCGAGTGCTCTGTAAAAGTTTTCAGCTTAGTAATGCTTTTTGACTTCCTGAGTCTACTCTTTTGATTTGCTCTGAAAAGACTCCAGAGTATTTGGGTGTGCCAGAAAAAATTATGGAGTCCGTTGACCTCAACCAGCAACAAAACCTAATATCTGTTTACTGCCCAAACAGTGCTCACAGGTCCAAACTCAAAACCAATTACGACTTTTTTGCGGATTTCTAATCCGTTTGTTTAAAAATTGATAAGATTCACTTGTCTATTACTTACTAAATGATTGACAACTTCANCTCTACTAGAGATTCAGTAGNAGTTTCACAAAACTTCGNAGATATGTGAGAGTAATAAAACAAAATTTACTGTTCACAGGGTTGCTGTTTATCTTACTCTTTGTTTTGCAANGTTGTTCTGAAAGTGGTTCTGGCAGCAGTTCTGATAGTCTGCAAACATCTGAATTCTCACCTCCATCTTGGATTCAAGGAGCGTGGACCANCTCTGACTTGCTGGGGGATAGTGGATGGAAATTCACAACTAACGATGTATACATGATTGTTATGAGCACTGTCTCGTTAGGTGCTAAAGAATTAGAAAAATTAGACCCCTCTTCAGGAGGTACTAGCACAGTTAGTTTGTCAGACACAGAATTTTCATTTGCAATGCCTGCTTCGTGCACGAGTGTAGAAAATTCAGAACCAGTGAAAGGCTCTTTAACATTTAAATTTGAAAAAGTTGATGACAACACAATTAAGCAAACTGGTAGTTCNAATCTAGACTGTCTGTTTGTTGAAACAACTGTGCTTTCAAAAAATAATAGCTACTAATCTAAAAATCTACGACGNCCACGAGATAATATCAAAGTGGCTTTGGCCACCTACAGATCCTCTGCACCAGCGCTACCTTTGATGTTCTGGTGGGATNGGGGGTCTGGTTCTTCTTGCTCTAGCCTGGCTCGCANTGCCTCCAGTTGATTTTCCATTCTCAGTAGTCTTGCCAGTACTCCCGCTTTCTGTCTNTTTGCAGCAATCTCTGATCGTAGCAGTACCAGTTCCTCGATGACTTGTTTTTGTGTGATAAGCGGCATTGCGTCCTCAGTACCTCAGTGATCCATCAGAAGGATGGAGATGTTCTGCTACGTCCCATNCCCCTGGATCATCTCGTCGGTTATTTGGTCNGGNGAACATTCCTCCAGAAGACGATACAAACCTTCCGCTAGTACGTTCCACTGCTGACGAGTAACTGGACTCTTGTCTAAACCGAGGACTAATCCCGCCNTCGTCAAAAAATCTTCGTATTGGGTTCTGTCTAACATCTGGTAATCACGCTAATATTTTNTGCGCTAACAGGTTCTTGATCGACTGTGCTGATAGTATTCTGTCAGTGTATCCGTCAGCCTCGAGNTGNTCGGCTATTTCTCGTAGAGTAAAGTTCTGTCCCTGCTTTCTAGGACTCTTTGATTTGCGGCGGGAATAGCGCTTTGCAGCTACAACCATTGCTGGATCCAGTTCTGAGAAACTCTTACGACCNCCACATTTACCCGTCTCCGCTTTTTTCTTATCACGAGCAGCTTTGAGCTTACTGACCAGACTAGCTTTCTCGAATTCGGATACAGCACCGAGTACCTGTCGAATCAGTACACGACTAGGGCTCTCTTCCGTAAAAGTATCTGGTGCATCGACTGGCACGATATGAACGTTTAACTTTGAGAGCGCCTCGACGCCTGCTTCTTGATGAAGTAGATCTCGCGCAAANCGNGAGGCGTTCTCGATTAGAATAATACTAATATCGTGTGATTGGACTTCTCCCAATAGTTCTGAGAAGCCTGGNCGATCGATAACCGTCGAGTCTCCAGTATGAACATCCCAGCGAGTCACCTCGATCTGATAACCCATTCGCTGCGCGTACTCGTTTACAGCTTCTTCCTGGCGTTGTCTGGAGTGTCCGTCTTCATTGGTCACAGTACTGGTCCTGTAATATGCGGCTACGACGGTCATCTTTAGAGCTCCTAGAGGTTTGTTTAAACAGATTAATTNTCCTCTAGACTGCTTTTTTACTTTGTATGAGTCAATATTATTTCAATTTTCCTTGAGAAAAATTTAAATAGACTAATTTAATCTAATTAGCAAAAGTCATCGCTTGACTACTGTAGACTGCAGGTCCACTANCCGGCCCGGGAGACCAAAGCGATACGCTAACATTCAGCTGAATGAGTATGCGATCAGCTAGCACTAGCCAAACTGAACAAGGTCTGCCATTCACTGACACGAAAAATATGTTCAGTGAATTTCACGATTAGTACGGGGACTTTTTCTCAGACATTTTATTTCTCTGTACTACTTCTTGAACGTTCTTTGGGGAAGCTCACTGACTCGAGCTTCCCATCTACTAGCCGCTAATATCCCCGTATACATTCATAGAGTGCTACCTAGCCAATTACCAGCCTCTCGACTTCATTCCTTCCCGTACTTGTTCATTCATTGGATTGGATAACGATTCAAGGTCAAAGTCTGAGTCAATTCTCCAACGGCCGCCAATTTTGTAGCTCGGTAGGGGCTCATCGGTCTTTCATGATTCAAGATTGCAATACGCTTTTCGCCTAAATTCTTGACTTACTCTATCTCTGAGTTGATAAGTGAATTTGCCTAAAGAGCTCCTGCTCTGAGCTATACCATTTGCGTCATTAAAATCTAACTAGGAGTAACTATGAGTATCTGCAGAACAACAATTCTTGAAACACATACCAAAGAAGATTTGGACATTATGCACGCTGAATATGTCGAGACCTTTAAAGAAAATTACCCAGACAGTGAACTAACTCTGAACTCTAGGATTGGTCCTACAACAATGATCAGCAGTTCGGTTTATCCAAATCAAGAGACAATTGAAAAAACACAAAAAGTTCGTGATGAGATGATGGGCAAACACAAAAATCGTGTGAAAGAAGTGACTACTCACATTGGTGAAGTAGCTTTCAAGCACATTAGCTGAAATTTAACTAAAAGTTGCTGTAGATGAGGCGTGCAGAAAAACACCTCACCCGTGAAGGCGGCAGAAGAACCGCCCAACCTAAAAAATCTGAATCAGCGTAGGCGCAAGCTAGGCCGTATTGCTCGGGATTTTGCTAGGCTCCGCTTTCAAATCTTGGGTTCTCTGTTTATCGGTTGTGAAAGAAAATCAAATTGATTTTGCCAGGATAATAATCGACTTCGTGGTCGTAATTACCCGCACAGGAATTGCCTCAAAGTACCTACATACGACCCTAGGCAGGTTTGAAACTCAGTCAATATTAGTGGTCAGAAATACCCGCACAGGAATTGATTTAAAATACCTACTGAATAATTCACGACCCATAAATCGTTAATCAATTACAAACTTTGCAATTTTTAATCTTTATGATGTCAAGTTTTCTCAGCTTTTATCAGTTATCAGTATTTTTTTTTGCTAATTCAAATATTTTAGGGCTAACATGAATTATATGTTGGTTTAAACCAACGCTCCCAATCACCAAGATAAAGAGTATGTCATGAACGACGGCAAGAACTTTTTTGTTTGGCTTATCTTCATGGTATTCATCTTCATCGCACTTGGAGTTTTAGAAACCTTTCTAAAAGTACCGCAGATTTAGCCAACAATGGGTTTGAAGAAATTCAAGCCACCAATCCTGACAAGAGCCGTGATTTGATGGATGGTTCTTCCATCGGTTGCGGTTCTTCACTTCCAAATAGTTCAAACACTTCCGACTCTTCTTGTTGTCCCGTCAATTGTTCAAGCAATAGCATCGTTTCGGTGCTGATATTGTAGTGATTGCGTATCTGAACACAGAGAATCCCAGATTTTCTGTAATTTCTTGGAAGTGGATAGCAATTTAGTAGGGAAGGTTGGCTAGGGGGGTCTGTGCGATCATCGTACTCCACCCGCCCCCGACTAATTGGACTACGGGGGTACACAAAATTATTTAAAACTAGCAGTTCAGTAGTTATCTGATAAGGGATTGTGCACTGACTTCAAGAACCTGCGATGAGACAAAGTGCACTACTAATTAGACTGAATCTAAACTCAGCAATCAGGAGGTTTTGTGCTATTTTTCAAAGTAGTGATGATTTGTTTGCGCTGCTTTTCTATCTCGATCCTCAAGCAAAGTTAACGAAAGTCCCAAAGAGCTCTGAGAAATCCTTCCAACTCTTTGCGTGTAGACATTTGTCGAATTTTGTAAATAGCGCCACCCAAACTGATTGCGTACAACTCGCCGTGTGCATCTTCAGTCAATGATGATAAGAACATCACCTCTCCCAGTTCATTACCATGCTGAATGCGAGGCTTGTATGCTAAAACTTGTGGAAAGTGCTGAATATCTGATTCAGTAGGGTCTAAATAGAAGAGCCCTCGAAATCTGTCTCCATACACATACTGGCCTTGGAGCCAAGGAATGTCCTCTCCGCGGTAGACGTAACCTCCAATCACAGAACGAATGAAAATGTGTCTGAAAGCAGCAATCGGCAGCACTGTATTTTCTTTGTCACAACTTTCGGTCTCAGGTGGATAACACTCATCTCCTTCTAACGTCGGCCATCCATGGTTCCGACCCACTTTGACATGGCTGATCTCCTCTTTGTATTTATCACCCACGTCTCCGACAAAGATGTCTCCGGTCAATTCATCAATACTAAAACGTAACGGATTGCGGAACCCCCAGGCAAAAATTTCAGGTTGAATCCCTTTGCTATTATTCGCATAAGGGTTGTCTGATGGAATCTTGTAGGGCACAGTTTCACTCGCATTACTTACATCCAATCGCAATAGACTACCTTTCAAATCTTTAAGATCCTGAGCTAGGTAACCTCGATATCCATCTCCCACGGAGACATATAAAAGTCCATCTGTTCCGAACTGAAGCATGCCCCCATTGTGGCCGTTGGAAGGTTTTAGGATTTCCAACAATGCAAGTTCGCTAGAACGGTCCACCATATTGTCTGAACCCACTGTAAAACGGGATAGCTGAGAACGCTTAGGATTGTCCATCGAATAGAAAACATAGACGAAGCTATTGTTGGCATAGTCTGGATCAAAGGCGAGTGAGAGAAGACCTTCTTCCCAACCGCTAGAATAAATTTTGTCCGTCAAGTCCAAGAGGAGGGCACTGCTTTGCTTCAAGTCTTCGGTAAAGCGCTTGACCTGTCCAGATTTTTCAGTGACTACAAATTCTGTGGTAGAATCAGGAAAAAATGTCATTGAGGTAGGCAACTCAAAACTTTCCTCTGGCACCATTAACTGTAAGTCGATACGAGGACGAAGAAACATTGCCTGGGCTAGAATCAGAACCAGTACCAACAAAAAGAAACTGCCTAACAAAATACGAATTGTTTTCGAGATAATGGACATGATGAATGGTTACCAAGGATAGGAATAGTAGAGAGCTGTTGAATGGTTTGATCAGTTGTTTTCCTAAAAAGACTCCACTGTATTTGAAAGTGCAAGAAAAAGCAGTGGAGTCAAGAGAGGTAGATAAATAGAAAAACCTAATATTAGTTTAGAGGTAATGATCAGATCCTAGAACCCGTTATCTCAAAACTGATTACGACATTTTTGCGATTATTTGCGGATTCAGTCGTAATAATCTGTGATAATCACAGTATCTATCTGATTTTATCTAATCAAGAACATGGGATTGTCAATCCGGTGGTCTAAGGTTTTAGGTATGAAAGCAATTTTTCAACAACATCCATTTAGTAGATATTGTCATACACAAACAGATGTAGTAACTTTTGAATTAGTTCAGACCAATTCAGATCTGTTTGGACCTGTTCAGCCCGGCTCGGACTTGTTGGCAACTGATGACGTCGTTCGGAGTTCGGAGTTCGGAGTTCGGAGTTCAGAGTTCGGAGCTCGGAGCTCGGAGCTCGGAGTTCTGAGCTCC
>NYVT01000007.1:0-7267 GCA_002684675.1 Deltaproteobacteria bacterium | reverse complement strand
ACTGCATACTTTGTACTTGCCTCGACCATACTCCTGCCCAACCTCTGCCTAGCATGTTGAAATTGAACACTGGTCAAACTTCCTCCACTTAAACAACCATGACATCAATAACCTTGAGAACTTCAAGACTACCCAGTTGGTAATCGTCAATAGACCAAAGCCCGAGGACCTCTCGCTCAGTTAGAGTTTGATATTTATTCTGAAAAATAGGCCAAGGTTTTCTACTATGAGTTTTGATTACCCATAACGCTTATGCTTCGTATTATTAAGCACTGGGCGGCACCTGCACCGTCCNGATGATATTGCTAAGATGGAAGAGTAATCACAGTAAGANTNCAAAGACTCAGGNAATCTTGCTTATANGTTGATTAGCGACAAAACNGTAGGGTACCTATAAAATCGATTNGCTATCCAATTTTTTCTGTTCTTTCCTGAANAGGATTGCAAACAGTACAATCAGGACGCTTGTGCAACTACAAAANAAATAGATTTCAAAAAGCCCGATATGCTGTGCTATCGAACCTGTAATCATCGGCCCAGATAGGAAAGCGACTGACTGAAACAGCATAATAAAAGCCATATTGTGAGATATACTGCCTTTNTGTTCGGCTGTAAGGCTAAATACTATGGGTTGAATAGTTCCAGAAGCCANCCCCACACAAGCAAAACTAAGCAATGCCCACATNGGATGATGGATCAGGTATACAAGAAAAAGTGAAAGGCAAGTGAGCAAGCCAGTGCTAATCAGTAAAGGGATTTTTCCAAATCGCTTAGTGAGTCTATCTCCGAAAAAGCGAATTACTGTCTCAGAGAAGACAAAACCAAAAGCACCCAATGTGGCTAAGCCATCAGGCAACTGAAATTTATCCCGCAAAGTAACACCTGACCAAGAAATTACAGAAGAAGAGGTCGAGAGGATCAAAGTAAAGTTGATACATCCAAGCAATATAATTTTAGTTGATAACTCGTAGATTTTATCCTCTTGAGGACGATCAATTTCATAAGGAACGTAACCATATAAAGCAGTTGTCAACAAAGTAAGCAGAGTTATTCCCACAAAAGGAAAATGAATGTCGATAGGAATATCTAGGTAATTGGTTAGTAAACCAGAACCCATACCTNCAATGACTCCTATNCCGCTGACACCTTGAAAGAAAGATATCCAAGACTTTCCTTGCTGGGTCTGCACAATACCTGCTTGAGCCATGACTACTACCATACCTCCACCGAAGCCAAAGCTAAGCAGTAAAAACAAGACCAGCACAACAGTGTAGGAGGGCGTTTCAATAAAATTAATCAGAGCAAAGGAGATAAAAGTCATCATCGTCAATAAAATCTTTTTTGATCCAAAAAGAGGAATCAANCGGCCAATNATCAAATTGCTCAGGATTTGTCCACAACTGAAGGATAAGAGCAGCCATGAGAACTCTGCATAGTTCAAATTCAACCAGACTTGCAAAACATGAAAGCGGCTCGAGACAGATCCTACAGNGATGAAAATTCCTGCATTGATTAAAAGCAGNATCTTATTNCTAAGAGTTTTTTGATACTTTCCCAAATCNAACATGCGTGTCCTNTNAGTAGTCCTTGTCATTTATTCAGATCTTAACTAGNAGATCATTTTGTTTAAATTCAACAGGAGAAGATTACATGGCCAAAATCATAGAATACGTAGACATAATCGATGGACGTTTTTTTGTAAAATGACCAACTGGAACCGCTATGATTGTAGTGCGCAACCCAAAAGANAGTTTGGATGATTGGTAACAAANCGACCATTCNGACGATAAAGGTCATCTGGATGAGGCAATGAAGATTTTTAGAATGACTGAAGCAGATCTNGCTNCNTCAGNTGATGAATTGGAATTTGAACAGGTTGTGGAATTTAAAGCTGATTNTTGATCAGTCGTAGANGTGAGTGATANGTAGNGAGATNTGAGCAATGGTANGATGCGCAGTCAGATTTGTTAGTAGACNAAGCATCTTGAGAGTGAGGAAAAAATCAGAGAAAGATTTGTTAGTTTACCGAGGGAAACTATAGATTTGTCGGGACTTATATAGAATTCAAATTTGCCCATAGAGATTTCAATTCTACATCAGACATCACAGCATAATGAGGCCAAGGCATTTTTTCTGGATTCAATANTTTANCCTCTGGTGTTTGCCCANTTTGCATAGTTTTCTTAAATTTNTGAAAATTCTAATTATCAGGATTATCCTTTTTAGTGATATTTTGACCAGGTGAACCTTCGGAGTCTGAATCCTTTCCTGCCAAATTTTCTCCGTGACATTCGTAACATCCCGTAATTCTTGTCAAGAATTGACCATAACAAAGAGTTTCATCAATAATCGGTGCTATTTTTCCAGCAACTTCATCATGNGGAATTTGATTTGCGGGCNATAAATCATAANCAAGAATTCCAAATATGATCGATCCAGGAAATTGAATATCTCGAGAACTAAATTTATTTTCAGCGGGTGGTAGTGTTTTCATGTGGGAAATGAGTGCAGCGAGATCATCATCACCATAAGCCGAATAATGGTTTGAGGGAATAATCACCATTACCCTGCCATCTTTCGCTATGCCATGACGATGGCTTCACCCAATCTTCATCCGTATAATTCGCCACAGGTCCTGCAGGGGTGAGGTTGGGGGCAGGTACATATCCAATCGGCGCTTCGTTTATAAAATCTTTCCCCTGATAATTTGCGCTATAGCAACCGTTGCACCCACTAATGGTTGCTAAATGCTTTCCTCTTTCAGGGGCAACCAAGTATTCACTAGCATTTATCGTTGTAAATCGATCGAGTTGATATGCACTTAAGTTCTGTAATCCATAAAAATGTGCACCTACAACACCAACGAATAAAACTGCTGTTCTGCTAGATAATGCGATGAAAAACTTTTTCATATTCTCTCTCCAGAAGTATAAAGTGAGGTTGGAAAGTCCCCAATAACTTATAAAGAAACAATCCCAAACGCTGGGTTTGAAAATTGGATTATGAAGCATTGCCTTACTTAGTCAGCCATTACCATCGGCAATTCAACTAGAAGATAGTTAGAAAAAATCAATTTTTTATCGTCCGAATGATTTGACAGTTTGTTGGTTCTAAAACTTTAGAACAACGGATTGGTATCTCGATATATCGCGGAATTAGTTGGCAGGGTAGAGGACGTGGGATCCAACTGTGGATTTCAAGCAAACGTTATCGAGGAGAAGGAGCAATCGATATCTGGGGGAAGGCTTCAAATCACTTCCAAGGTTGGCTCCATTTGCCAAAACTAGTTTGCTCATTCGCATTTTTCCTATCGACTCGCAGATACCTGACTGATGCTGAGATCTTTTGGAGGATTTGTTCCATTTCTATCTCCAGAAAGCCGACTTCAGGGACAAGAAGCTTTGGGACAGTGGTTGTTGTAGAGGTAGCCGACTTCCGTTGGAGTGAGTGATCTTTTGTAGATCTTGACCTCATCAACATAGCCCTTCCAGGGACTCTGGCTGACCCGGTTGATGCCAATTTTGATCTTACGCCACTCCGTTGTGAAACTTTTTTCACTATCTAAGGCAGGGCGCAAAGCCAAGGGATTGAAGGAGGTCGCAATGAAGACTTCGTTTGCTCCAGCAGCGCCATCTTTATACATCCTAAGAGTTCCATTATCATATTTGACGGCCACTACATGACTCCAGCTATTCAGAGTCAGCTGAGCGTTGGTTTGCCACTTGTCCCGGTTATTGGTGATGGCGACAATCCCACCGCTGCCATTGTCACTGATCTGAAAACGACCTGAACTGCTCCCACCTGTCTCATCGGCACTGGTCAGAGCAGAAGCATAGGTAGGCATATCCTCATCAGGGCGCAACCACATTGAAACCGTAAAGTTGTCCTGTAACTCTGGGATTCCATAAGCCGAAACTCTACCTGAACCATTGTCCGTAAAGTTGTCATTATAAGCGTAGCCACCCTGGGAATCAAAGTAACTCGCCTGGTCGCCCGTGAAGCGGCTACCTGCATACACGAATCCAGCATCTCCTGAAGCAGTCAGATTGTAGGCAGCCCCTGTCGAAGCCTTATTGTTCAAATCCCCATCAAAATCATAATAGACAACAAGATCAGCATTGTTATCAGCTGGGAGGGTTACCGTAGCTTCTCCAGTGGGAGTTCCATTGACCTGGTTACTCAAGGCGCTGTTGACGCCATTGTCGACGACCCGCAGGGCATATTCATACCTCTTACCTGAGGTTAAGCCACCGTGAATATAGCCTGAGGATACACCTGCTATGCTATTGTTGCTGGCAGTTACGGTAAAGGGAGAGGTAACGGGATCATTCAGAGCCCAGAACAGGGTATAGTTATCTGCCCCTGCAACATTAGACCAAGTCAACTTGACCTGCTGATATCCACTTTCAGCAGCAAGATTAGAAACCGCCGAAGGGGGAGGTGGCGGGGTTCCACTGACCTCATTCGAGAGGTCACTTTCCGTACCTTTGATAGTCACAATACGGTAGTAGTAGGTCTGACCAGCCGTCAGGCTGCTGTGTACGTGGGAAGTCGAACTGTTGTCAGAAATAGTGATGAAAGTGTCTGATGTCGTGACGTTGGCATTGGTATCCCAGTAGATCTTGTAGCCTGATGCCCCGTTGACTGCTGTCCAGCTGAGCGTATTTTGATAGGCTGCCGCCGTTGCTGCCAGATTAGCTGGGGGAACCAGGCACTCTGCATACGCCCCACACTTTTCGATCACGTCATTGTAGCTGAAAGGTCTTTGATAAACCTTGACCTCATCGATGTAGCCCTTCCAAGTCCGGCTCTCAATGTTTTTGGAGCGATTCAAGCCAACCACCAACCCATACCATTTGGCTGGAAAGGAATTTACGGATTCTAACAGCGTTCCGTTCGAATACAATTGTGCCGTGTTGTTGTCATAATGTACTGCCGCCAGATGATGCCACTTGTGTAAGGGCAAAGAACTACTGCCAGTAATGTCGTTATCAGAACTATCATCAATTTTTGTAAGCCACTCAATCCTGCCATTGCCGTCAATATCAATTTGCGATTTATTTTGCCAACCTGTTGGGCTCATTTCATTCTTAAAGCCTGTGTTCAGGGCAGAGGCAAATTTAGGCATATCGGCATCGGCATTGACCCACATTGTGATCGTGTAATTGCCAGCAGCTAGTGCTCCTCCAACATTGCTGTCTGTGAACTGGGTATTTTGGGCATAGCCAGAAGTCGTGTTGAAGTANCCCGCCAAGCCATAGCCACAGCCCTGTGGGAAGCGAATCGTACCACCAGAGTTAGTCAGGTTGTAACGTCCATCTCCATNTGAATTTTTCTCATCATTGAGGTTTCCGTTGAACGGATAGTAGACCAACAAGTCGGTATCATTGTCAGCGAGAACTCCTGAAGTGGTGCAGTTGTCATAGGCGGTCGGAACACCGCTGACCTCATTGGACAGAACTGAACTCCCGGAGGCCGTGTTAGCTACTAGCTTGTAGTAGTACCTCGTTCCGTTATCCAGTCCCCCGTGAACGTAGGAAGTCGAACTATTATCTGAAATGGTAATGTTGTCATCAGAGGTGCTCACCCCACTGGAGGTCTTCCAGTGGAGGGTGTAGCTTGAAGCATTGGAGTAGGCCTGCCAGNAGACCGTATTTTGCTGCTCTGCTGGGGTTGCGTTGTCAAGGACCGGCGCTGCCAGATCATCATCAACAGTCGTAACTACTACTGCCTGAGAGGAAACCGTGTNATAAATTGAGTCTGCAGTCGATCCAGTATTGATCGCTACAGTAATCGTGCTGGTCACATTGTCGTCATCGATGGCATCATTGACGCCAGTCACAGTTATGGTCTGGGCACTGTTCCAGTTTCCTGTTGTGAACGTCAGTGCAGAAGGGGAAACCGTGACTTCGCCGGTATCACTGGAGGTAACTCCAAACACTACATTNCCTGTTGGTTGGGTATTCAGAACTACGGTAAAAGTATCTGTTGATCCTGCCTCACTAACAGAAGTTCCACTTGATTCAACAACTGTAAAGCCTGCCGTGTCATCATCNANNATGTTGACTGTCTGNTGCTGTGTTCCATTCTCACTGGCNCCATCTCCCCCNGAGACTGCAGAAATATCNACNATAATCTGTTTCANNNTCNTCATNNANNGNATCATTGACCCCGGTNAGAGTGGCCGTTCCNGTNGTNGCACCNGNATTGATCGTGATNTTGTCNGATAGNGTGTAATCNGAGTTGATCGTCGCATTNCCACTNAGACTCAAGNTCACCGAGGTGTTTGCNGAGGCGGCAGCACTCAAGCGTTGCAGTAAGCGTAACCGTACCGCCATTTTCAGCCAGGCTGACCCCAGAACTTAAGAGGTTGACCGTTGGTGTGGAATCATCATCGATGATGTTGACTGTCTGCTGCTGTGTTCCATTCTCACTGGCCCCATCTCCCCCGGAGACTGCAGAAATATCTACAATAATTGTTTCATTGTCATCATCAGTGGAATCATTGACCCCGGTCAGAGTGGCCGTTCCCGTTGTCGCACCGGCATTGATCGTGATGTTGTCCGATAGTGTGTAATCAGAGTTGATCGTCGCATTTCCACTGAGACTCAAGATCACCGAGGTGTTATCCGAGGCGGCGGCACTCAAGGTTGCTGTCAGCGTAACCGTACCGCCGTTTTCAGCCAGGCTGGCCCCAGACTTTGAAAGGCTGACCGTAGCACTTGCTGCCGGTGTCGCATTGGCTTCATCGGAAACAGCGCTACTACCTGCTGAGTTGGTAGCTTTAACAGCAAAGTCATAGGAGGTGCCGTTGGTCAGACCCGTGATAACAGTTGTCAGGGAACTAACGGTCTTCGTGCCGTCATAGGTAGCTGCGTTGGCTGGGTCAATTGCTGTCGATGGAGTATCCGTCCAATAGACAGTGTAGTTGTCGGCACCTGTCACACTGTCCCAGGCCACCGTGACTTGGGAAACTCCTGCTGTAGCAGTCAGATTCAAAGGAATATTTGGGGTAAGATTATCACACTGAGAATAGGCGAGACATTTATCAACAACTTCTGTGGAGGTTAACGCTCTGCCATAGACTTTGACTTCATCAATATATCCCTTCCAGCCTTTTCCAGCTGCTCGATTTGCACCAACACGAAAACGTTCCATTGGTGTATGTTGTGTACCTGTTGAGGTAGCTTGTAGAACTCCGTTAATATAAATCTGGCCTGTGCCATTATCTCGCTTTACAAAGGTTGTGTGATACCACTGATTCTTT
>NYVT01000002.1:2500-37302 GCA_002684675.1 Deltaproteobacteria bacterium | reverse complement strand
AAATCAGAAAGCAGCTAATTCATGGTATACAGAATGGGATCAGATTCGGGTTGGTTTGAATCGTAAGGGTAGGAAAAACTGGAAAGGCTACATTGATGAGGTCAAACTGTATGGTAGGTCCATGACAGATGTTGAGATCAATCAATTGTACAATCAAAGCCTACCTCCAATTGCAGAAGGATTATCGGCCACAGGAGGTGGATCAGGCACAATTAATTTGAGCTGGGATGCCGTTGCCTCCTCAACAAGTTATGTGCTTTATCGCAAGGAACAGTCGGTTTCAGGACTTACAAATGTGATTACCTTTGATCAAGCAGATACTACTTCATCGGATGCAAGTATAATTACAACAACAAATATTCAGGCCGGTTGTACATCCGGAACCTGTAATCAATCACTAACAGGGCTCACCTCAAACAAATGGTACTATTTCAGAATTGCTGCAGTTAATAGCAGAGGAATAGGAAATGTCGCTCCAAGTGGAGAGGTTTCACTACAGGCGCCATAGATTCACTGACAAAATTCATAAATCAGTTTGCAGAACCAACTTCAGTTCAAGATCCAATTGTATTGAAAAGATGTAACGGGTTTGACAAACAACAAGTGCTACTATTATCGTATTGTCGCTTGAGATAGACAAGGAAGTGGATAAGTCTTACCAAACAACGAAGTCGGCAAGCAATGCTATTCCTCCTAATCCAAACGCGAGTACTACCCCCACTGCTGCTCGGGCTGTTGCCCAGTGTTATTGGTTTTTAAGATTTTTATTTCTCTAAACTTCTCCTGATTCGAACTATCCAATAAGATGTGTCTTTATTCTAAAGTTTCCTTCCCACCCAAACTGCCTATTCTAAAATACGTCTAGTTTCCCAGAAATTTGCTTGAGAACTTTTGGTACAGGTCGATTCTGGGTTAGTTGTGTTTACCTCTTTAGTTGCTTGGATCACTCTCTTCCTTAGTTCCTAATTTGATGGAGTTAAGTTTCAATGCCCGTTGTCATCACAGATATTCCCAGACCGCCTGAAGCGTTGGTGCAAGCCTTTGAAGAACTAGATGTTGCTACTGTCCATGAGGCTCAGGGACGTAAAGGATTGCTGGCTTCTTACATGCGTCCGATCTATCGCCCAACCAAGATTATTGGCACTGCTGTCACCTGCGAAGTGGCACCAGGAGACAACTGGATGATTCACGTCGCCGTGGAACAGTGCCAAGCTGGAGACATTCTTGTGGTGGCCCCAACGAGTCTCTGTGAGGATGGATATTTTGGCGATTTACTAGCCAATTCTTTGCAAGCTCGTGGGGTATTAGGCTTGGTGATTGACGCAGGGGTTCGAGATGTAGCGACCCTGACGGAGATCAACTTTCCGGTTTGGTCCAAGGCGATCTCCGCTCAAGGTACAGTCAAAGAGACCTTGGGAAATGTGAACACTCCGCTCGTGTGTGCTGGAGCCTTGGTTCATCCGGGAGATCTGATCATTGCTGATGATGACGGAGTCGTTGTCGTCTGGCAGGATGAAGCGATCCAAGTTCTTGAAAAAGCACGCTCAAGGCTGGCCAATGAAGAAGACAAGCGCCAGCAATTGCGGGAAGGTGTGCTGGGCTTGGATCTCTACAAGATGCGTGAGCGTTTGGCTGAGAAGGGGCTGAAGTACGTCAAGTACTCGGAGCAGAACTGAAATGCAGACCGCGATTCCTGCCTGCCTGATGCGGGGAGGCACTTCCAAGGGGTTGATCTTTTTAGCAGAGGATTTGCCCGCTGAACCGATTCTGCGAGATCAGGTGCTGCTGGCGGCCATGGGTTCCCCAGATGTTCGACAGATTGATGGGGTGGGGGGAGCTCATCCTTTGACGAGCAAGGTTGGAGTGATCTGTAAATCGACACATCCCGATGCGGATGTCGACTACCTGTTCCTACAAGTTGTCATTGACAAAGCAGAGGTGAGTGACAATCAGAACTGTGGTAATATTCTCGCGGCGGTTGGTCCCTGTGCGCTTGAGAAAGGACTGCTACAGCCACAAGGGGATCTCACCGAAGTTCGCATTCACATGGTCAACACGGCCAAATTTGTAATTACCCAGGTGCAAACTCCAGGTGGAGAAGTGAACTATGAGGGAGAGGCGAGAATCGATGGAGTCCCCGGCACAGCGGCTCCCGTGTTGCTGGATTTTTTGGATACAGCTGGTTCCAGTTGTGGAGCTTTGTTGCCGACAGGGCGAGCTTGTGATGAGCTTGACGGCGTGAAGGTGACCTGCATTGACAATGGCATGCCCGTGGTCCTGATCGCAGCCAAGGATTTTGGCAAGACGGGGTATGAATCTCCAGCAGAGTTGGAGGCAGATTCTCAATTGAAAAGCAGGGTTGAATCCATTCGTTTGCAGGCTGGTGCACTGATGAACTTGGGTGATGTCATTACGAAGACCGTACCCAAGATGTCGCTGGCGGCTCCAGCTCAACAGGGCGGAGTGATTGCCACTCGGACTTTCATCCCCCATCGGGTTCATGAGGCAATTGGAGTTCTGGGTGCGGTTAGTGTTGCCTCTGCTTGTGTCCTGCCAGGCTCTGTTGCCCAGCAAATGACTGGCTTGCAGGCTGAGAATGGGCGGATCACTCTTGATGTGGAACACCCAACCGGTTTTTTCACAGTGGGCCTTGAGGTCGAAGCAAACGGCAGTGAAGTAGTTTTTCAACGTGCGGGTTTGCTGCGTACAGCCAGGATGTTGATGTGTGGAGAAGTCCTGATTCCCAAGTCGATCTGGGATGGCAAATGAAACCGATTCAAAATATTTGTTTGTTGGGTTTCGGAGAAGTCGGGCGAACCCTTGCCGAGGATTTAAATGCCTTCCCAAATGTTCAACTGACTGCTTTCGATCGTCTCTTTAGCGAGAAAAAGAGTCTGGCAAGCAATAATCTGCAGATTTGTCCTCAGGTGGTGGGCTATCAGCATGCCACAGACGCGGTGGCTCAGGCTGAGTTGGTGATCAGTGCCGTGACTGCTGCCCAGGATCTGAAGGCAGCCCAGTCAGTAGCTTCTGCCCTACCAGCAGGATCATGGTTTCTAGATCTGAACTCGGTAGCTCCAGAAACTAAGCAGAGTGTGGCTGCCTTGATTGAAGAAGCAGGTGGACGCTATGTGGAAGCCGCGGTGATGTCACCGATTCATCCGCTGCGCAGCAAGTCACCGATTCTGTTGGGAGGTCCTCACGCTCGCGAATTTGTTGAGATTGGTCAGGCGCTTGGCTTCATGGGCACGCGCTTCTGTGATGAAGCTTTGGGTATAGCCTCAGCAACCAAGATGTGTCGCAGTGTGATGATCAAGGGTTTGGAAGCATTGGTCTCAGCCCGGCATTATGGTGTTGAGCAAGAAGTACTATCTTCGCTGAATAACCTTTTCCCGATGGAAAACTGGTCTCGTCGTGCTCATTACATGATTACTCGTACCCTAGAGCACGGTGTCCGACGAGCCGAGGAGATGCGCCAGGTAGCCTTAACCGTTCAGGCAGCTGGGCTTGAACCACGGATGAGTCAGGCCACGGCAGAACGACAAAAATGGGCCCCCCAATTTTCAGCAGCATTGGAGCAGAAAGAACTGTTGCCCTTGCTTGATAACATGCTTACCCAACTGCACTCTCACGAAGAGAAATCCAAATGCTGATCATCGACTGTCACGGCCACTACACGACAGCTCCTGCCCCCATGCAGCAATTTCGTGATGCACAACTGGCTGCGTTTCAGGATGCTTCTCTGCCCACACCAGAGCTTGGCGCTATCTCCGATGATCAGATCCGTGAAAGCATTGAAAAGAACCAGCTGCGGCTGATTCGTGAGCGTGGGGCGGACATGACGATCTTTTCACCCCGAGCCTCGGCGATGGCTCATCACTTGGGTGACGAAGCTATCTCTCAAAGTTGGACCCGGGCCTGTAACAATATGATCAAGCGTGTCGTGGATCTCTTTCCAGAGACCTTCGTCGGTGTTTGTCAGTTACCACAGTCAACCGGAGTGCCAATTGCCAACTCAATTGCCGAGCTGGAGCGCTGTGTCAATGAGTTGGGTTTTATTGGTTGCAACCTCAATCCTGACCCTTCTGGTGGACACTGGACTTCAAAGCCTTTGACCGACAAGAGTTGGTATCCGTTCTTCGAGAAGATGGTTGAGCTGGATGTGCCGGCGATGATTCACGTCTCTGGTTCCTGCAACGAAAACTTTCACGCTACAGGTGCCCACTACATCAACGCGGACACCACGGCCTTTATGCAATTCATTCAGGGGGATCTATTCAGCGACTTCCCGAATCTGCGTTTCATCATTCCGCATGGCGGAGGAGCAGTACCTTATCATTGGGGGCGTTATCGTGGATTGGCTGATATGCTCAAACGGCCGCTTCTTGCTGAACACGTGATGAAGAATGTCTTCTTTGATACTTGTGTCTACCACCAGCCAGGGATTGATCTGCTCTTCCGGGTGATTGACAGCGACAATATTCTTTTTGGCTCGGAGATGGTGGGGGCTGTACGTGGTATTGATCCAGAAACTGGACAGTTTTTTGATGATACCAAGCGCTACATTGATGCCTTGAATCTCTCTGTAGAAGATCAGCAGAAGGTCTTTGAAGGCAACGCTCGCAAGGTGTATCCCCGCTTGGATGCACGTTTGAATGAGTTGGAACGATGAATGCCTTTACTATGGACGCAGACTGGCTGCACTGGCATCAGAATCCTTCCAAGCCAAAATTTAAGCCTCCCACAGGATCTGTTGATGCCCATTGCCACGTTTTTGGCCCAGGGGATCAATTCCCCTTTGCGACAGAGCGCAAGTATACCCCCTGTGATGCCTCCAAGGATCAACTTTGGGGCCTACGGGACTTCTTAGGATTTACAAGAAACGTGATTGTTCAGGCGAGCTGTCACGGGGCTGACAATCGAGCTTTGGTAGATGCTCTGCAGCATTCTGGTGGGATGGCTCGGGGAGTAGCGACAGTCAAGCGCACGGTCACAGACGTTGAATTGCAAGAGTTGCATACCGCTGGAGTTCGTGGAGTCCGCTTCAACTTTGTCAAGCGACTGGTGGATGCCCTGCCCTTTGATGCCCTGGGTGAAATTGCCTCCAAGATTAAGCCATTGGGTTGGCATATCGTCATCTACTTTGAGGCTGTAGAACTCCCGGAACTGTTTGACTTTTTCACTGCACTGCCAACCACGGTAGTGGTTGATCACATGGGGAGACCTGATGTCGGCAAGCCAGTTGATGGGCCAGAGTTTGTTCTGTTTCTGAAATTGTTGGAAGAGCATCCGAATTTCTGGTCGAAGGTCAGTTGTCCGGAGCGGCTCTCTCAACAGGGACCTCCTAACTATCTTGACGTGATTCCCTTTGCACGAAAAGTTGTAGAGAGTTTTCCAGATCGTGTTTTGTGGGGAACTGACTGGCCGCATCCCAACATGAAATCTCATATGCCGGATGATGGCCATCTGGTCGATGTGATCCCTCATATTGCGACTACAACTGAACTGCAGCACAAACTGCTGATTGATAATCCAATTCGCCTCTACTGGGCTGACCGAGGGAGAAAAAATGGCACTCGATAAACCTTATCTTGATATTCCAGGCACAACCATTTTCGATACCGAACAATCTCGCAAAGGCTACCACCTCAACCAATTCTGTATGTCATTGATGAAGGCAGAAAACAGAGAACGCTTCAAAGCCAACGAACGGGCNTATCTTGACGAGTGGCCAATGACTGAGGAGCAGAAACAGGCAGTGTTGGCCCGAGATCTCAATTGGTGTATTCAAACGGGTGGGAATATCTATTTCCTCGCTAAGATTGGCGCCACTGATGGTAAGAGCTTCCAGCAGATGGCAGGTAGTATGACGGGAATGTCAGAAGAAGAATATCGTGAGATGATGATCAAGGGAGGCCGTTCTCCAGAGGGTAATCGCTACCTAGGAGAAGATGGTGACGCCCAGCCTCATCGTCAGCCACAGGGAAATTCGTAACAAGTCAAGGAGTCCTGATATGGCCTACATTTCAGCCTCNGTTTATACGTCTCATGTTCCTGCAATTGGTGCTGCCTTGGATCAGGGAAAGGCAGAGGAGCCTTATTGGCAACCNCTCTTTGCCGGTTATAAATTTTCNAAGCAGTGGATGCAGGAAGCCAAGCCAGATGTGATCATCCTCGTCTATAATGATCATGCGACAGCTTTCAGTCTGCAAATGATTCCAACTTTTGCGATTGGTACCGCTGCCGAATTTCAACCTGCTGATGAAGGATGGGGGCCACGGCCCGTACCGATAGTCCAAGGGCATCCGGAGTTAGCATCACACATCGCTCAATCTTTGATTTTGCAGGATTTTGACCTGACAATCGTCAANGAGATGGATGTAGATCATGGGTTGACTGTTCCTCTTTCACTGATGTGTGGACAACCCAAAACTTGGCCCTGCCCAGTGATTCCTTTTGCAGTCAACGTGGTTCAGTATCCGGTGCCAAGGGGTCAACGTTGTTTTCAGTTAGGGCAAGCGATTCGCCGAGCTTTGGATGAATACGATGAAGACCTAAATGTCCAGATTTGGGGNACCGGNGGCATGACCCATCAGTTACAGGGGCCACGTGCTGGACTGATCAACAAACAATGGGACAGCCAATTTTTGGACAAGTTGATAAATGATCCGGAGGCTGCTGCNGTAATTCCACACATTGAGTATGTTCGAGAAGCTGGTAGCGAGGGTATTGAACTCGTGATGTGGTTGATTGCCCGAGGAGCTATGAGTGATGTGGCTGGTGAAGCCAAACCTAAGGTTNGTCACCGATTCTACCACGTGCCGGCATCCAATACNGCAGTTGGGCATTTGATCTTNGAGAACAGTAGATGATAAATTGTTTCTTCAGTTAAATGANAATTNGCTGAGAAATTGTNCGGAGAAAATAGATGAAAATCATTTTGGCNGGTCCTGGTGCTTTTGGCAAAAAACANCTGGATGGTCTCAAAAACATCGAGGGAGTCGAGGTGGTTGCGCTGGTGGGACAACCTTTGGAAACGACACAAGCTGTTGCAGTACAGTACGGGATTCCCCATGCGATGACAGATCTGGGTCAGGCACTTGCGCACCCAGGAGTTGAAGCCGCTATCCTAGCCACCCCAACTCCAATCCATGCAGCTCAGGCGATGCAGTGTCTGAGGGCCGGTGTTCACGTTGAAGTCGAGATTCCTTTGGCTGATAAGTGGTCAGATGCTCAAGATGTTGTGGATCTGCAACAAGAAACAGGTCTGGTCTGCATGGTNGGCCATACCCGCCGTTTCAATCCCTCNCATCAGTGGGTCTATAAAAAAATTCAGGNTGGTGAGTTGAAGATCCAGCAACTGGATGCGCAGACTTATTTTTTTCGACGCAAAAACATNAACGCGGCTGGAGAACCAAGAACTTGGACAGATCACCTGCTTTGGCACCANGCGGCCCACACAATTGATCTCTTCCANTACCAAACNGGAGAGCGAGTGGTCAGGGCCAATGCGATACAGGGACNGATGCATCCAGAATTAGGAATCGCCATGGACATGTCGATTCAACTTCTTTCACAGTCCGGNTCTGTTTGTACGCTCTCCCTTAGCTTCAACAATAATGGTCCACTAGGNACCTTCTTCCGCTACATCTGTAACAATGGAACGTACATCGCTCGTTACGATGACTTGGTGAACGGTAAGGAGGAAGCGATTGATGTCTCTCAAGTGGATNTCTCGATGAACGGTATCGAACTGCAGGACCGAGAATTCATCTCATCGATTCGAGAAGGGCGAGAACCAAGAGCCAGTGTGGCAAATGTACTGCCTGCCTATCAGGTGATGCACGAACTTGAACAACAACTCAATACACAGCCAACTTTCTCATGAAACTACGAAAAATTGGAAACACGGAAGTCCCAGAAATTGGTCTGGGTTGTATGAACCTAAGCCATGGTTACGGTGGTTACCCTAGCAAAGAGGACTCATTAGCGCTATTGCAGCGAGCTTATGATCTGGGAGTGCGACACTACGACACTGCGGCCCTCTATGGTTTTGGCCGCAATGAGGAACTGGTGGGTGAATGGATGCAGCCCTACCGCAGTAAGATTCATCTGGCCAGTAAGTGCGGAATGCAGGGAATTGATGGTAAACGTGTAATAGACGGTCGAGCTGTTACCCTGAAAGCGACCTTGGAAGATTCTATGAGAAGACTCAACACGGATTTTATTGATCTCTACTACCTCCACCGTTGGGACAAGAACAATGTGGCAATTGAAGAGAGTGTGGGGGCACTGGCCGAAATGGTTCAGGAAGGNAAAATTGGTGGAATTGGTCTGTCAGAGGTTTCTGCAGCGACCTTGCGCAAAGCTCATGCAGTGCACCCGATCACTGCCGTCCAAAATGAATNTTCGCTNTGGACCCGTAACCCTGAAATTGGCTTAAGCGCAGCCTGCCAGGANCTCGGGGTGACGTTGGTTGCCTTCTCTCCGCTGGGCAGAGGTTTCCTTTGTGCTCCCGAACTGGGTCTTAGCAAGTTTGCAGAAGGTGACATGCGTCTGACGATGCCACGCTTTCAGGAGCCGAATATTTCTCAGAATCGCGAACTCATCAAAAAGCTCAGTCAAGTCTGTACTGAAGTAAGTTGTTCTCTTGCACAGATCGCAATTGCGTGGCTGCTTGCCCAANATGAGAACGTGCTGCCGATTCCAGGGACAGTCAAGATTGATCACCTAGAAGACGATCTTGGAGCGGCCTCTGTAACGCTCTCAGCCGAAATTTTATCAAAGTTGGATGAACTGTTTCAGCCTGAGAAGATTCATGGTTTTCGCTATCCATCCCTGGGAATGTCAGAGGTTGACACGGAGCGCTTCGCCTGCGAACAGTAGATTTTAATCTNAGACAGAATCTAATGGATGTTGCNTGATAATNTCATACCTGCCGGAGATGTACTTTCAGGCTTGATTCCATTCCAGTGCTTCAGTTCTCTAATGGCTCANCGATTTTGCGATCATCATAGTTTAGCCTACCACAGGTGAAGTNTGGTCTGAAGAAGAAATTCAGACTTTGTGATGCAGTACGGCAGCCTATTCTGGTAGGTACTTCCGAGATAAGTTGGATAGAAAATTCTAGATAAGAACGATGTTTAAGAATTGAATGAGACGAAAAACTTTCATTTACACAAGTAGTCCTCTGCGATCTGTCTTCTGAATCAATGATGGATACCGAAGAAAAACTGCGTCGCTTAAGAGCCAAGGCTGAAGAANGGGAACGAGTTCGTGAAGANCAACTCCAAAATAAGGATTCTCTGGAGGCTATACAGGAAGTCTATGGCCTGAGCGAGTCAGAACTCCAAAAACTCNAGCAGGAAGTNGACGCAGAGTACGCTGCCGAGCGAAAAGCTGAACCANATCAATTCCAGCATCGTTACGGNAATCGGTCGTCCTTCAAGCAGTTATTGTTCACTTCCAAAGGGAGGATCTCCCGTGGCGATTTCTGGTTGGCAGAATTGGGAGTGTTCGCTATTCATTCACTNATTAGTGCTTNGATCCTAGCATATCCGGTGTTGGGTNTTTTAACACTAATTTGTTGGCTGGCGCACATCAATCTGGCGATCAAACGTAGTCATGATCGGGGCTACTCTGGTTGGTTCCTGATACTTGGCTGCGTGCCACTTATCCAATTTTGGCCGNTGGTAGAGCTTTTCTTTCTAGCCGGAGAAAACGGTGAAAACCGTTTTGGTCCAGANCCCATAGAATTTGATTCTNCGCACAATCCTACCTGACTTCTTCCTTGCGCAATTGCGGNATTACCTTCAAGGTAANNACTTTTTACTATTGATTTGAATTCTCACTGAAAAATCTGAATGCAAGACCAAATTCGCACTCTCAAACAGCAGGCATTAGAAGCTCTCCAGCAAGTGAGCAACACAGAATCTCTACCGGGTTGGTTTCGTGATTATTTAGGCAAGAAGGGAGCGGTGACAGCGCTGCTCAAACAACTTGGAACAGTCGCTGCCGAAGAACGACCCCAGGTGGGTAAAGCTATTAACGATCTGAAAGCTGAATTACANAATTCCTTCGATTCGTTACAGGAGNGGTTGCGCCAGCAGAAAATGGAGCAGGAGATTGCTGCCGATTCGATTGATGTTACGCTTCCTGGAAGGCCATTCCCCACCGGACATCTGCATCTGACTACACAGACACTGCGCAAAATCTATCAAATCTTTGCTGAGATGGGTTTTCAGGTTTACGAAGCTCCAGATGTGGAAACAGATGCTTATAATTTTCAGGCGCTCAATATTCCCGAGTATCACCCTGCAAGAGACATGTGGGATACCTTCTGGGTCAACAAGGAAGTGGTGNTACGAACCCACACCTCGCCGGGTCAGATTCGAGCCATGAAGGAATTTGGACCAGAACCTATTCGTGTGATTCTACCGGGTAAATGCTATCGTTATGAGCAGATCACCCCTCGCTCTGAACATCAGTTCTATCAGGTCGAAGGTCTNGTGTTGGGCCATAAAATCCGGATGACAGATCTGATCGGGGTGATGAATGAGTTTGCGCGTAAGATGTATGGTAGCGAGCGCAAGACAAGGATTCGTGGTAGCTACTTCCCATTTACAGAACCNAGTATTGAGATTGATATGGACTGCATCCTTTGCGCAGGAGAGGGTTGTCGGGTTTGCAAGTACACATCTTGGCTGGAGGTTGCTGGGGCTGGCATGGTTCATCCAGTTGTCTTAAAAAATGGCGGCTACGATCCAGATGTTTGGAGTGGCTTTGCTTTTGGTATGGGAGTGGAGCGTCCAGCGATGCTCAAGCATGGCATCCGTGATATCAGGTACTTCTACGGTAACAACCTCCAATTTCTGCAACAGTTCTGAGTTTGGTGCTTCTCTGCCTGTTGTTCTGCTGGCTATGATCTCACCATGACTGCTATCCTTGGGCTGCGCAACCTGAGCAAGCNCTTTGGTTATCGTACGATCCTCCAGGAGTTGAATCTGGATATTCNAGCGGGAGAATGCGTTCTNCTGCTGGGCAACAACGGAGCTGGCAAGTCCACGTTGCTNCGNCTCTGTGCAACCCTGCTCAAGCCGCAGCAGGGGCAAATTCTTTATGAGGGAATGCCCATTGATGAAGANAAGCATCGCTACCTAAGAGATATGGGTAGTATTGCCCACGAAAGCCGCCTCTACGGAGATCTTACACCAAGAGAGAACCTCCACCTATTTGGTGTCCTCTACGACTTAAAGGATCTACGACACCGAATTCCCCAAGCCCTGCAAGACGTTCAACTCAGCCACGCTATCGACCTCCCCGTNAATACCTTCAGCAGTGGGATGACCAAGCGGACGGCAATTGCGCGGCTGCTNTTGCAGCGACCGAAGCTCTTATTGTTGGATGAACCCTATACAGGATTGGATCAGAATTCAGTTCGATGGTTTCAGGAATATCTCATTGATTTTAAGAACCAAGGTGGAACCTTGTTGCTTGTAACCCATCAACTGGAACTTGGATTGGAGTTAGCCACCCGGGTACTTCTACTTAATCAGCGCAAGATTGTAAAAAATCAATCTTCCTCCATGGTGAATCTCTCCGAATGCCAGCAGTGGCTCAGTCAGTCATGATCCAAACTCTCACCCAAATTGATTCCGCAGAGCAACTAGAACAGCTTCCACCCGATTCTGTTTCAGAGGTAATTCTCGCACACAAGCGATTGAGTCGNCTTGGAAAATTGGAAACAGAACGTTTACTAGAACTTGCCGAACAAGCCTGCAAAAGAGGCCTGAGTGTCTATCTGCAGTGGGACCTGCTGGCAACAGAAAACGACTTCCGACAAATGTTGCAGGAGGTTTTGGAGCAGATCCCCTTAAGTTTATTTGACGCAATCCGTGTTCAAGATGTNGGTGCCTTNGAGTGGTTGAGGCAACATCCTGCCAAGCCNAAGATTCACTGGATTGCTGAGACAGGCCACCATAATCTTCCCAGCCTGCAGCGCTGGATTGCATATGTTGGATTGGCGTTAGAACGAATTGTTCTTTCGACAGAGCTACCCCTCCCAATGCTAAGCGAGTACTGTAGAAAACTATCCGNCCCATGTGAATTATTAGCTGTGGGGCGCATTCTATTGTTTTACAGTCGTAGAAAACTACTTTCTCCGGTCCTTNGCTCTCTAACTGAGATGACCATGGCCACAGTGACCTCGACAGATCAGCATCATCACGCGTTTCCGGTTTTAGAGCACCAGCATGGAACCCTAATGTTCCACCATCGTGATCTTTTCTTATTGGATCGGATTGAAGATCTTCGAGCGAGTGGGCTTCGCTATTTGCGTTTTGACATACAACACGTGGAACTACAGGTCTGGTTGCCTCAGCTACAACAAGTGGTTAGGGAAGGCCAGGACTTAGATGGTAAANAAATCAGATCTAGTTGGCCAAGGCAAACAACGCAGGGATTTTTCAGAGCAAACCGAACCGAACGCCCGATTGAAAAACTGAAAAATCCCAACTTGCGTTATTTGGATGGAGAAGTGGTTGGATATATTTTGGAAGTAGCGAGCCGGGAATATATGGCGGTTGCTAGTCGGCGTGGTTTTGCTCGGGGTGATGAAATGATTNTGATTACGCCNGAAGGGAAACGAATCCCTTTTGTAGTAGAAAATTTGCGGAATTGGGAGCAGCAGGAGGTAGAAGTAGCAGAGGCNGGAGGCTTGTGGCTGNTTCCTCACGAACGTGCAGCCACAGCTCAATCTTTACTTTATTTTGCAGAGTTTTTTTCGGATGGAGGTTGAGGAGAAACTCGAGTATCCCGCAGCAGATCAGAAACTCCTTTTTCTGACATTCCCATGAAGGCCCCAACAGTTGCCCCCATGATGCCAGCCATCGCTGCGCCGATTCCAACACTGGTACTCACTCCCAGTTTCATTGACTCATCCATCATGTCAAATGCCGATTCCGCAANTTGCTGGCTAGCTTCTGCAGCTTCAATCGCATTCTGGGCAAGCTGTTTGTTNAGTTGTAGAGCCATCGTTGCTGCACTCACTTGAGAGGCTTGTACACGGTGCTTTGGCAGACTGGAATTGGCTAGCTTTTCNATTTCACTTAGGTTNTCGCTGAAAAGACGCTCTGACAGATCACTCAATGAATCTTCATCTAGTTCGCGGATCATCTGATAAAGCAGCTCAATTTCACTACGTCCAAATAGCAAAAACACGGGATTGACGTTGAGAGCTAAGGCAATTCCCGCGATCGTGGAAAGTCTTGGATCAACTTCTCCTCTCTCAATTTGTGCGATGGCAGTGGTGGAGTGCCCNGAATCTTCTGCCAACTGCTCTTGGGTGTAGGTGCGTCCGAGAACCTTNGCTTTTGCCTTGCGTGCCGAAATAATGTTCTTCGCAAGAGTAGCGCGCAACTCTTCTTTAATTTTGGAGGCGTCTAGGGCCTCTGACACGTGACTATTCATTACTTATCCTGCCAGAAGTTACCCTGATTTGATACGATTCCTGATCCTAGTTGCTGATACTGTCGGATTNGTTCGGACACATTCCCAGTAGCGTTCGATTGTAACTGCTCCAATGCCTTAGTCGATTGGGATAATGGNANGATTANTCCCCACANTCCAGTTGGTCGCCAAGCCAAGGCCTTTTGCCAGGCTTCGATTGTGGNGAGGTTCTCATCAAAATTGCGCTGCAGTACTTGCCAAGCTGAAAACATNGGTTCTCCATCGAAAAAGATGTGACAAGACCTGAAAAATGGTGGGAATACTTTGCCTCTGAGATAAGCATTAATTCGCCAGTACAATAATGGGCTTATTATTAAATTACAAGAATAATTGCTTTTTAAGTAATTAGGAATGATTTAGTGATATGTAATTNAAAACGGAGGNAAGTGATGAACTTGGGAAGGGGCAGGGCATCCCGTTTTGGCAACTGAGATGCCTTTNAAGAGTAAGGAGACTTAGGAGCAGCCGCTGGTATGACCACAGGAAACGCACTTTAAACAAGCTCCATTCCGNACCATGGTGAATTGGCCACAATTTCCACAGTTCTCTCCTTCGTAGCCCTTTGTACGNGCTTCACGAATCAGCTCATTGCGGCTACGTCCTTCCATGTTCCAGTCACCTAGNAGAGAGAGCATCCCGTGATGTGAGAGATCACTGTCACTGGTTTCTGTTGCCAAACCGTTTCCGTTGTAGCTGCCTTGCGCAGTCTCCACATCTCCAACAGCNGGTTCTTCNTCAGTCGTTTGAGCAAGNTAGGCCTGACTTTCTTCCAGAGTCAATGTTCGCTCAGAGACAACTTTCTCGTCATGATACTCTGGTGGACTGATTTGCTTGCCATAAGAGTGCAGNGAACTGGAACGCAAGTCTTCNGGAGCGACGTGTGCTAGGTCAGTTCGGTCCAGATAAGTNATGGCTAGTTCGCGGAANATATAATCAATGATNGAAGTACTGACCTTGATCGCATCATTACCTTGAACCATGCCGTTTGGCTCAAAGCGGGTGAAGACAAAGGCCTCAACATATTCTTCCAAAGGGACACCATGCTGTAATCCCAAGGAAACCGCAATTGCAAAGCAGTTCATCATGCTCCGAAAAGCAGCTCCTTCCTTATGCATATCTAGGAAGACTTCACCCAGTTGCCCATCTTCATATTCTCCGGTTCGCAGGTAGAGCTTGTGGCCCCCAATAGTCGCTTTCTGTGTATAGCCTTTGCGTCTACCAGGCAGTTTTCTACGTTTGGCAATGTAGCGATGAATGACTTTTTCAGCGATGCGCACTTCGCGGGGTTGTGCAGGAAGCAGCTCTTCATCCAGTTCTCCATCAAANTCACCAATATCATCAACGGCACTGGTGTTCAGTGGTTGACTTAGCTTTGAGCCNTCTCGATAGAGAGCATTGCACTTGAGTCCAAGCTGCCACGAGTGATGGTAGACCTCCTTAATATCCTCAACAGAGGCTTGTCCAGGCAGATTGATGGTTTTTGAAATGGAACCTGAGATAAAAGGCTGTGCAACNGCCATCATGCGCACATGGGATTCGGCGGATAGGTAGCGTTTCCCTTTCTTTCCACACTTGTTNGCACAATCAAATANATCGTAGTCGGAGCGTTTCAGATGAGGTGCGTCCTCAATAGTCATCGTGCCACAGACGTAGTCATTAGCGGCATCNATTTCTGATTCACGGAAACCTAGATGCTGAAGAATGCTGAATTCTGGGTGATTCAATTGGTCTTCACTGGTACCCAAGATCTTTATGCAGAAATCATCNCCNAGTACCCAACGGTTAAAGACAAATCGGATGTCAAAGGCTGCNGGCAATTGCCCTTCGATGATTTGCAGTAACTCTTCGGTGAAACCCTTCTGACGAAGAACCTCAGGATTGATGCAGGGACTGCCACTTAGGGAACCGCGGCCCTTGGTGTAATTAACGATGTCCTGAACCTGTTGCTCGTTATAACCCAATTTGACGAGGGCAGGTGGGATTGACTGGTTGATAATCTTGAAATATCCTCCACCAGCAAGTTTCTTNAACTTGACCAANGCGAAGTCGGGCTCAATTCCAGTAGTGTCACAGTCCATCAATAATCCAATGGTCCCCGTAGGAGCAATGACTGTCACTTGAGCGTTGCGGAATCCATACTGTTCACCAAGTTCNACAGCTTGATCTGCATCAGCCTGTGCTGCTTGCAACAACTCAGGAGGGCAATGCTGACTATCAATAGCCACCGGCTTGATGGTAAGTCCCTCGTATTCACGGTCTGAAGCACGATAAGCAGCCCTTCGATGATTTCTCAGAACACGCAACATTCCATCTTTATTTCTTTCATAGCCTGGGAACGGGCCTAGCTCAGAGGCCATTTCTGCAGAAGCTGCGTAAGCGCTCATGTGCATGATACAGGTGATTGCCCCACAGATTGCTCGGGCCTTCTCTGAATCATAGGGAATTCCATTAACCATCAGGAATGTTCCTAGATTTGCGTAGCCAAGACCCAGAGTCCGGAACTCGTAAGACAACTCTGCAATTCGTCGACTGGGGAATTGAGCCATAAGGACGCTGATTTCCAGCACAATGGTCCAAAGNCGAACTGCGTGCCGGAAGCTCTCAATGTCCAGTTCTCCGTTCTCATTTTGGAAGCGAAGGAGGTTAAGNGATGCTAGATTACAGGCAGTATCATCTAGAAACATGTATTCNCTGCAGGGATTCGATGCTCGGATGGGACCGTCTATTGTGCAGGTATGCCATTCGTTGATGGTTGAATCGAATTGTAAGCCTGGGTCGGCAGAAGCCCAGGCTGCATAAGCAATTTGTTCCCAAAGTTCACNGGCTCTTAATGTCTGGCAGGCTTTGGGTTCACGTTCTTCTTCACNGGACTTGACCAGTTCTGTTCTCCAGTACAANGACCAGTCTTGATCNTGCTCAACAGCGNTCATGAAATCGTTGGTGATGCGAACAGAGTTGTTTGCATTCTGTCCAGCCACAGTGCTGTAAGCTTCTGAGTTCCAATCGGTATCGTACTCATCAAACTCGACGCCAGTNTATCCCTGTTTAGCAAGATGAATNATTCTCTCTACATAGTTCAAGGGCATGTTGGAGGCACGGATTTGTANGAGGACCTTACGCAAGTGCTTGTTTTTCCGNCGGTCAAAGCGTTCGGAAATCTCAGGCCAGGAGTGGCAGGCCTGNAAAAGTTCATTGATCAGCGATTTGATCTGCTTGGAACCGGCAACCAGAGCAGCAACTTTCTGCTCTTCTTTCACTTTCCAATTGATGAACTGTTCAATGTCTGGATGGTCAACATCTAGACAAANCATTTTGGCTGCACGGCGTGTAGTTCCTCCAGATTTNATCGAGCCAGCGGCTGTGTCACCAATTTTTAGGAATGACATCAAACCGGAAGAGACACCTCCGCCAGANAGGGGCTCTTTGCCACCACGAAGATCNGAGAAGTTGGATCCCGTTCCAGAGCCATATTTGAACAANCGNGCTTCTCTAACCCAGAGATCCATAATNCCTCCCTCTTGGACCAGATCGTCCTTGACGGATTGGATGAAGCAAGCATGTGGTTGGGGATGACTGTAGGCGTCTTCAGATTTTTTGATCTCCTGAGACTTTGCATCGACNTAATAATGTCCCTGGGCAGGCCCTGTGATTCCATAGGCCCAGTTCAAGCCAGTGTTNAACCANTGTGGAGAGTTGGGTGCCACCATTTGATTGGCGAGCATGTAGCGAAGTTCGTCATAGAAAGCCTGGCTCGAAGATTCATCATTGAAGTAGCCATACTTGTGTCCCCAATACGTCCAACATCCGGACAAGCGATCAAATACCTGACGAGCATCATTCTCTGAAACCATTTTTTCGTCTGCTGGCAGCTTAGCCTGCTTAGTTTGATCGGGTACGGAGGCCTGCAACCAACTTGGGATGCCCTCTTCNGAGCGTTTNCGACGATGTTTTGGNATCCCAGCTTTTCGGAAGTACTTCTGGGCCATGATATCAGAAGCTACTTGGGACCAGGTTTTAGGAACCTNTACGTCCTTCCATTCGGCGACAACCGATCCGTCGGGGTTGCGGATGACCGAGCTGCGAGATTCAAACTCCAGAGAAGCATAGGGGTTTTTTGCAGCTTGAGTGAACAATCGATCAATCTTCATAGCCTTACCTGGGAACAGCGTTGTGAACTCAATGGTGTTCTGCGGACGAAAAGGAAACGATGCAGGAACGTGCAAATGAGGGATGCGAGGGAGCGTGTAACGAGAGACGTCTCCGGTGCCCCTGAACGGTCACCGTCCTCATCCATGAGATGAAAGTGGACTATTANAGTAGCCAATTTTCCAAGAGAAAGCAACGTCCCAACTGACCTCGCAGGGCTAAGTCAGGGATATCGCTAATTATTTTTTTTATTTNGAGTAAGTNNTTGATTTATCTATTGAAAAATAAATTTTTAGAAAATCGTTATTAGAAACAAGGATATGCGAAAACNAGNNTGGAATCAAAGATGACCAAAGATTTCCAAAAACTAAGACCTGCTANNCTCTGNATNGTCGATACAACACAGGGTTGAGAGTAGNATCATTATACATTTTCATCTGCCGATAGATCTTCATTTGTTTTCGTCCTTGNAACAANTCTTCCCAAAGTTGGCNAAGAGAATTGCCAAGATCAGAACGCTGCTCCTTGAGNACAAACAGCTTTGCCTGACAACGTTGTTGATGGTCCTCAGCAGCATCTNCACGGTTTGCCTGTTCCTCCATGTGGAAGATTTTNAGTGCACTGATAGACAGCCGATCAATAATGCTGCCCGGGGTTTCACTGTTGATGCGNGCATCGGGAGATGGTCTGGCAACNGTCTGCAGATGGCTCAATAGGTACTCGTCCAACTGTTCAATNAAATCGTTCCGTTGCTGATTGAGCTTGTCGATGTTTCGTTTCACTTGGGCGATGATAAGGTCTGTTGCGTCAGGATCTCTAGCAAGGTCTTCTTCGTGCCAAAGCGAGAAATTGGCCCAGTGCTGACTGTCCAGCGAGCTCTCGAAGTCTCTGCTTTCTGAGACTTTGTAAGGGGCCCGATGCCAAAGATCCACAAGGTCAAGTTGCCGTGTAAGAAATTCAGGAACGGGGGGGATCATGATGAACACGTGACATGGATTTGAGTCGAGTTTCTGGTGATTCAATCTGTACGATCCGGGCTCCAACCTTTTCTTCGACAACGACCGTTTGCGCTCTAGCAATCTGACGGTCATTAACCCAAACTTCGAGCGGTTCTTTCGGTTTGGAGTCTAGTTCAATGACGGAGCCTTGCCCCAAGCGCAGCACTTCACTGATATTCATCCTGCATTCTCCCAAGATCAGTCTAGTCTCCAGTGGGAGATCCAGTAANTGCTCGGTCTGAGGATGTCTGGTAGCCGAAGGTTTCCCAAGNTTTTGTGTAGAATCGAATTGAGTTGCCATGAAGCTACTTNAGTTGGCCATGATCGAGTAACCACAATCCACATAGATCAGTTGCCCCGTGATCCCACTGGCAGCATCACTTAGCAAAAACGCAGCAGTGTTTGCTACTTCGGCTTGGGTGGCGGTTCGCTTCATGGCAGAGTGTTCCCCAGCAACTCGGATCATCTCAGAGATNTCCTTGATGCCTGCTGATGATAGAGTGCGAATCGCACCAGGAGAGAGAGAGTTGATTCGTATGTTTTCGGGGCCTAACTCCCTTGCGAGATAACGCGTACAGGATTCAAGAGCNGCCTTGGCTGGCCCCATCACGTTGTAGTTGGGAACTGCCAAGGTGGAACCAATGAAACTCATACTGACAATACTGCCTCCACCACGCTTACGCATCATTGGAATGACTCCCTTCGCAAGAGGAAGCANGGAGTANGCGCTGATTTCTATGGCTTTGTTGAATCCATCCCGCAAGGTTTCAGAGAAGGGCTTACTGAGATCTTGGGTATCTGCATAGGCGAGGCTGTGTACCAAAAAATCNAACTCCCCCCATTGCTCATCCACCTGCCTAATTAGCGCTTCAATCGACTCGTCAGAGGCCACATCACACTCTGCTATCAGCGTAGCGTTAGTCTGCTCTCCCAGTTTGCGGACATTGGCTTCAAAACGGCCTTTGGGGTCGCGCAGAAATGTCAGCCCTAATTCAGCACCCTGTTGGTGCAGTCGTTCTNCGACGGCCCAAGCGATACTACGTTGGTTGCCTACACCGAGTATCAAACCTCTTTTTCCAGAAAAATCAATCATCTGTTTTCATCCATTCCAAGGGAACTTTTAGATTTGCTAGATGAGCCAGGTGCCCANCAGCAAATATTTTCAAACGCTAAAGCTCTCGTGGGAAAAATCAAGGAGTTTCAGGTGAATGAAAATGTCCAATAACTTCTCCGAGGCGAACCGTTTGGTTTAGCTCAATTGAATTCAACTCGACTTGTTCTTTTCGGAAAAGCAAAACNACAGTTGATCCAAGCTCAAAGCGCCCAATTTCTTCGCCAGATTTCAATGGATACGGTATAGGTANAGATTCCTTNAGAATTTTAGCACCTGATCGGTTAGAGTANGCTGTGTGATATACAGTGCGGATCCTTCCGACCACAGTAGCACCTACCTTGACCAGTGCGCACTCTCCATGTTCAGTATCAATGTACGAAATCCAACGTTCATTCCGGGCAAATAGCCTCGGTACAAAAGCCAATCCTAGTGGGCTGACAGTCCATAACTCTCCTGGTATGTATACGAATCGGCTGACAGATCCCGTGACCATGCTATGAATACGGTGATAGTTGTAGGGCGCAAGGTAGATTGTCAGATAGATTCCTCCCTCNTATTCATGGGCAANAAAGGAATCTTGAAGCAGGTCAGTCAGTAGATACTCTTTGCCCTTTGCTTGTAAAAGNGTTTCCTGAGTGATTTTTCCAAAGACCCCAATTGTTCCATCAACCGGACAGATCAGNCAATTTTTTTCTGATGAGATTGGTCGTGCTTCCGGCTTGAGTGGTCGTGTGAAGAACTCGTTAAAAGTCTGGAAGTCTTCTAATTTCTGAGGACACTCGCTGAGATCGACATTGAAGTAACGAACGAAGGAGCGAACCAGGATTTGGTGCAGTAGGTAGGAGGGCCAGCGTTGGTCGGCAATCCAGCCACAGATTCGGCTAAAGTGTTTTTTGGGAAGCAGCACNAGGCTAAGGAAGCGTAAGCGCTGCCACCAATTCGATTCCATATCGTTTTAGTTCAGGGAGATCTCGACTTTCGGGAGTTGAGGCTTGCCTAACATCTCCATGATGCGGCCTCCCTCAATGGTTTCTTCTTCTAGAAGAGTATGGGCAATCTCGTGCAATGTATCGAGGTTGTCTCTCAGTAGCTGGCAGGCCTGTTCGTAATGAGACTTCACAATGTCTCTCATTTCTGTATCGATTTGCTCAGCTGTGTCTTCGCTGTACTCCCTCTCTTTACCCAGGGCTTGGCCCATCACGCTTTGCTGATCATCACTTCCTAGCACGATAGGTCCTAATTTGTTGTTCATGCCCCACCGACAGATCATATTNCGAACGGTCTCCGTAGCTTGCTGAATATCGTTGCTGGCTCCTGTCGTCAATTGATCAAAAATCACTTCTTCAGCTGCGCGTCCACCCATCGCGATCGTGATACGGTTGCCCAGATATTCCACGTCGTAAGAANGATNATCGTTTTCTGGGAGGTAGGCTGTAACTCCCAAAGCCCGTCCACGAGGAATGATTGTTACCTTGTGGATCGGATCTGCATTAGGCAAGAGGGCNGATACCAAGGCATGTCCTGCTTCGTGATAGGCTGTGGTTTTGCGCTCATCTTCCGACATGACCATACTCTTTCGCTCAGGACCCATCATTACCTTGTCTCGGGCCCACTCCAATTCAGCCAAGGTAATCTCTTTCTGGTTGGAGCGTGCAGCGAAGAGAGCTGCTTCGTTAATCAGATTCCGCAGATCAGCGCCGGAGAACCCTGGTGTGCCTCGGGCAATAATGCGGAGTTCCACATTGGGTGCCATCCGNACTTTCGCTGCATGTACCCCAAGGATTGCTTCCCGACCACGAACGTCTGGTAGAGATACATAGACCTGTCTGTCGAATCGTCCTGGTCGCATTAGGGCAGGATCTAAGACATCTGGCCGGTTGGTAGATGCGATTACGATGATTCCTTCAGTCGCATCAAACCCATCCATCTCAACAAGTAGCTGGTTCAGGGTTTGTTCCCGCTCATCATTACCACTTCCCATCCCGGCNCCACGACTGCGCCCGACAGCATCAATCTCATCGATGAAGAGGATACAGGGAGCATTACGGCGACCTTCTTCAAACAAGTCACGTACCCTGCTTGCACCNACGCCGACAAACATTTCCACAAAGTCTGATCCACTGATGCTGTAAAACGGTACTCCTGCTTCACCTGCTACGGCTTTTGCTAGCAGGGTTTTGCCGGTACCTGGAGGTCCTGACATCAGTACCCCTTTAGGTATCCGTCCACCTAATTGTCTGAACTTGGCAGGATCTTTGAGGAAGTCAATGGTCTCTTTCAATTCTTCCTTTGCTTCATCAGCTCCTGCAACGTCTTCAAAGGTCANCTGGTGTTGATCTGGCTCGATTCGCTGTGCTCGACTACGTCCTAGAGAGAACAGCTTCCCAGCNCCCCCNTGCATTCGACGCATCAGGAAGATCCAGATCGCAAAGATTAGGATGAAAGGTCCCCAGTGAATGAGTACGTTGAGATACCAAGGAGTTTCCGGCTCTGGCAGGTAGTTCAGTTGAACATCTTTCTCGCGCAGCAACTCGGTTAAGCCAACATCGTTGGGGGGTACAAAGGTGCGGTAGGCCATGCCATCGTTGGTGAAGCCTTCCACCACGGTGTCTCCAATAAATTGNGCACTAGCGATATCACCCATGTTGGCCCGAGCAATGAAATCCGAATAGATCATCTCGTTCATGTTCTGCTCGCGTCGTGAATCGCCGCCAAAGGTGTTCACCATGAAAATCGCTAGGATCAGGATACTGAGAATGATCAGAATGTTTTCGTTCTTCCAGTTCATAGAGAAGGCACCTGAATCAAAGAGTTAAAAATATTANTTNNTAATTAGATTTTAGGCTTAAATTAGATNGGAACGCAAGGATTTCTGGGAATCTANAGTGAGTTTGCTACGTAGGCAGGGATTTGATGCCGGCTGATTCAGCAACTGAATCTATCAACAACTGCTTGTGCTAAGCGACCAATCAGAAGGCTAGTTGCATGAGGATCGCAGTGAGTTTCACGAATTTAGGAAGAAAACAGATTGAGNTACTTTGTGGGGAAATTCGTGAGATTAGGAAAAAGCGTTGCTTCTATATCTGCCGTAGGAACTCCGAACCACNGGCAGATGGTAGCATTGAGTTGATCTTNGGAAGTAGTTGGGATGATANAGCCTTTGTCAGAATAGTCNTAGTCCCCACCTAGGGTGACATTGGGTACTGTGCCTNATAACTGGCCACCCTTGAGATTCCCAGCAGTGTTGTTACCATCACCACCTATNANAATATGGTGTCCACCCAACGCATGATCTGTCCCATCTCCATTGTTGCCCATGGTACGGCCGAAGTCGGACATTGTGAAAGTTGTCACATTGTTTTCCAATTCCAACTCTTTTAGNGCTTTCTGAAATTTCNAAAGTCCAAGACTGAGTTCTNGCAAGAGTAGCGGATGGACGTCTGCCTGACTTCCATGAGTGTCAAAACTTCCGTGCAATACAAAAAAAANTTGCCGCTTGAAACCGTAGTCCGTTTTTCCCAAGTGAATCATTCGTGCTACAGCGCCAAGTTNGGAAATGAGCTTGCCAGCGAGAGAATCTTCTAGGCCAAGGAAGCTCGTGTCTGATGAGTCTGCACCTGCAACTCTGNGGCAACCCAGTTGCTAGTGGAGAAGTTGNTGTCACTGGGAACAAAGTCAGAACTGAAAAAATTGAAAACCGATGGGGAGGNATTGGCGCATAACCAAAAAATTTTCTGGTCGTGGGAGCCAGTAGACATCTTTTATGGATACACCTCCATGACTAGCCCACCCGTCCAGTGGGCGCACTTGGGTAGCACGGAGGAGATGAGTTGCCATTAGCAAGGGTTCCTTGATTTTGCCAAAAGAAGGTTTGTTCTCGGCGTTGATATCTCTTGCTTGCGGGTGAGTGAGAATTGCTCGAACAACAGCTTTCAAGTTCCCCTTTGTACGGGTGCCATCATTGTTGAAANCAGTGGCTACGTCAGCGATGTACTCAGAGGAAGGATTAGAAGTGACAAGGCTCTTGATTAGGTGTGTGCTCACGTAAGGAGCNATGTTGTCATGAGCAAATAAAACATCAAGAGCCGCATCAAGGCCACTTTCATTGCCAAGGCGATCGGTANCGTTGAGTGCAATGGTGGTTCCAAGAATTGTTACGTTGCCATCCTTGTTTTNGTAGTANTCGTCTGCTTCGTCTTCGCAAAATTGTGGGTTGAACNCCATCGCCTGTGTGAAGTCACCATCTGTGTTGACTAAGCGCCCNTATTGTTTGTTTCCAACCAGATCNCAGCCCGTAAAGACCTTAGCAAGTTCCTCGATATCTTGCTGAGTGTAGGTGGGTAAGAGACCACTGCCACTGTCGGGATAGGTATTGAGATTACCATCACGATTGGGAGAGCCATCGAGATTCAGTTCATAGAGTCCGATGGTGAAGAGTTGCATCACCTCACGAGCAAAGTTTTNATCTGGACGGATGCCTTCCTGATTTGCTTGCCTTGCGATTACCCTGGTGCGAGAGATAGGACCCCATCGTAGGGCTTNGGGCCACATCACCGAGTAGGTCTCGATAGCTTCCAAAAGCATGCTTGACAAGCAGGTCATAGTAGTAGGCTAATCCTTCACCACGTCTGTTCAAGGGGGAAGCGCTGTTGGAGGTTACAAGCAACTANCTCAGTGCATACGCTNCTCGCTGCCGGAGTTGATCTAGTCCCAAGGTAGGATATTTTGGNATCCCAAGTACATTATCCCACCAAGCAGCCATCTGGTAGAGCNTGACCTGAATATCGCCATTAGCTTCGTTGAAGTATTTCGTATCATNGTCATCTGCATCATACCAACCCACACTGGGTTCGGCTTGCTGAGCAATTTCAATAGTCCGCTCCANATGAGTTGGCNAATNGTCCGCAGTGCTATCATAGGCGGAGCCCATGTTAAGTTGTGCATCGATCCAGCTTTCGGTTCCTAACTCTCNTACGCTTGATAGGCTCAGTTCATTGGNGCCAAAAGTAGCCTGTACGAGCAACCGAGAATGATCTTGGGGNTCTTCGGAAGAATTATTTTCGATAANCGGTTGCTTGCTAGATCCACCTTCTGGTGATCCGCTATTTTTACATGACCAGATGAGCAGACTGAACGACAGCAAACTGANAAAAAATCCAAGTCTAAGCAGCGAAAGTGCTAGAGGCATGGGTGTAAGANTGAGGAGAACCNAAGAGTAAAATAAATCAAATTAATTNTANTTTGTTTATGACTATTTGCTGAAAAACTTTCTGTTACAGTCGTATTTTNAAGAATACGATTTGTCAAAAAATTTAATTTCAGTTTCAGACTAGGGCACTGAATCTCCAACTTACTATAGAGGTTGATCGGAGATTGTTGTGCTCCAGAATAGGGTNTCTGAAATAATTCTAGCCAATCAATTTGGAGAATTTACCGGNGTGAGCTGGCTAGCGGCTTCCAGAGCAGTTTCTGGTTTTTTCAGCTTTAAAGCGAGCTGGTAGCGCAGTGCGTGGTAGAGTGAGGCGGCAGCGTTGGAAGATTCAGGCTGCATTTGCTGGAGACGACGCTGAGCTTCCTCTGTGTTACCACTGCGCAAATTGATGCGAGCAAGCGTCAAAGTGACATAGAGCGAAGTCTTGGAAGAATTTTCCAAGCGCTCCAGCATGTCGTAGATCGTCCGGTTGTTGCCGGTATCAGTGTAGAGTCGTTCCAACTCATCAAGCAGGCGAGGTGTCCCATTCTGTTCAAAGCTTGTACGCAACAATTCGGCTGCCTTGATNGACTGACCGTTCTGGTGAAGATGATTCGCCTCACTTACCGCTGCTGAAACAGAATAGAGATGNTTGATTGCTTTCTTACCACCAGGCAGATACGCCATATTCCAGTTGTTGAGCANTTCTGGTTCTTNTTCTGCTGCAAGGTGGAGCCTTTGCTTATGCCGGGATCGCACTTGATTGCCGATCACACCGTCTGNATATAGCTCCAGAATGTGTCGCTCCTGCCGCACGCAGGCCGGCCAGTCTCCACGTTGGACATAAATTTCGCGCAATCCCATTAGGGCTTCTGGATGATTATGAGCTAATCGGTCGATTTCGTGGCTCAACTGTTCTGCAATCCCCCACTCTCCAACTTCTAAAGTGAACTGTTGGTAAGGTAGCAATACTTCTAGTTCATTCGGAAACTCCTGCCGTAGTTGAAAGAACCCCTGTAGCATGCTTGGAGTATCCCAGATGTAACGCTTGCTGATTAGATTTTTCACTCGGATATCCAACGGAGCCCTCCTTGGAGTTATTCGAGCAAACAACCGCTTTACTCTTTTCAGNTCACAGGATAAATAGGCCCGATGAAAATCCNGATAGGTGTCAATTCTTCGCTGCTGGCGAGCTTTTTCCAAGGAAACACGAAAGCGCTGGAAGAAGCGGTCTGGATGCAGTANCAAGGATCGCAACTCAGAGGNCAGAAATCCTAGGACAGAGAAAACGAGCATGACTGCCCACAGAGGAATATTCAGCGAAAGGGAAGGCGACAGGTATAAGAAAATCGTGTCACTATTGAGGATCGCAAAGTAGCCCAACCCACTAAGCGCAAACAGAGCAGCTGCCAATAAAATCAGTATTCGCATGAATTCTCTTGGAGAAATATTTGATCAACGGTGATGGTAAGGTTCACCTTTGAGAATAGTAAAAGCCCGATAAACTTGTTCCAGTAAAATCAGACGAGCCATTTGATGACTGAAGGTCATCGGCGATAGGCTAAGGTGTTTTGTCTGCTGTGGAAACGCCCCGCAATCAATACCATAAGGGCCACCCACTATGAAAGTCATCNGTGGTCCAGATTGTAGATAGGAATTTTCAAGCCATCGTGAGAGGCTAATCGAGTCAAGTTGTTGACCTTGCTCGTTCAATAAGATGCATTGTTCACCTGGGAGTAAGCGCTCCAGTAATGCCTTGGTTTCTGCTTGTTTTCGTGCGATCTCTGGTAACGATTGCCAACGTCGTTGCGGCTTGATCTCTTCCGTGACAATGTTGGCATAGTGCAGGAGACGCTGCTGATAGATTTTCAGCCCCTCTTGCAAATAGGCCTCTTGTGTTCGGCCGATCCAGAGAAAACGGATACGGAGCATGGCATCAAAGTGAAAAAATCATTTATCACTACGGGAGCATCAGCAAAAAGTAAAGCCATGNCGCTACTAGCTATGTCGAAGCAGTCCNTTGCATNGAACCCAATGCTCTATTTTCAAGGAAATTCATGAAAACAGTGACTGTTGCGGCACTACAGCGGTCTTGNTCAAATAACACAGAAGTAAACGTCCAGCAAGCAGAGGATTGGATCAGGATTGCAGCAGCAAAAGGAGCCCAACTGATCTTACTACCCGAACTTTTTGAATCACCCTANTTCTGCAAAGAACAGCGCCCTGCACATTTTGATCGCGCACATCCTGTGACCCAGCATCCGACACTTCTCAGGATGAAAAAGCTTGCTCAAGAACTGTCTGTGGTTTTGCCAGTTAGTTTTTTTGAGAAGGCTGGCCCAGTATTTTTTAATTCCCTGGCAATGATTGATGCNGATGGCGAGTTGTTGGGCCTATATCGNAAATCGCATATTCCTGATGGGCCTGGCTACCAAGAGAAATTCTACTTCTCACCCGGGGATACAGGTTTTTGTGTTTGGATGACTAGATATGGGTGTGTTGGGGCTGGCATTTGCTGGGATCAGTGGTTCCCAGAAGCTGCGCGCTGTATGGTGCTNAAAGGTGCTGAGATCCTGCTCTATCCAACAGCGATCGGTTCTGAACCCTCAGCTCCCGAATGGGACTCTCAAACACATTGGATGCGTGTTATGCAGGGTCACGCAGCAGCNAATNTGGTTCCCGTGGTCGCAGCNAATCGAGTGGGAGTGGAAACCGGCGAAGAGTACACACTTAGTTTTTATGGCTCCTCATTCATTGCGGGTTCAATGGGTGAGATTCTGCAAACCGCGCCAAGAGATGAGGAAGCTATCTTNTTNCAGTCTTTTGATTTAGAACTNCTCAAAATACAACGACAAAGCTGGGGTGTTTTTCGTGACCGCAGACCAGACCTGTATGAGCCACTGCTGAGCTTGGAAGGACGGGTGAAGCAACACTCTAGAATCTCTTCGGGAACGAAATGATCTTGAATTTGANGGGTGTTCTCATAGCTTANTAATTTTGTAATCTTGTAATTTATTTCAAGAATATCGGCTCTAACACGNAATGATTTAAGGAGTTGGTATGTGGAAAATATTGTTTGCGCTAACACCGGTTTTAGCGGCAACTGGTTTTTTTCTAGTTTGGCAGGAACAAGGTTCNTCGCGGGCCGCCAATCAAATGAGTGGCCCAAAAACCTTACTAGATGAACTGAAGGTAGAAAAGTTGGCAACACTGCAAATAAGGACTGCTGATCAAGACTTTNAANTGAAGCAAGTCGATGGGACGTGGCGAGTTGGGGAATCGGACTGGCCTGCTGATAGTAAACAGGTTCGCAGACTACTACTGGCTCTGTTGGAAACTAAGGTAGGTGACAAAGTGACCAGNAATCCTGAGCGACATCCTCGACTAGAGTTGGTTGATCTGGAAGCCGGAGGTAGCGGCACCGCAAAGCGGCTGGACTTGATAGACCAGCAGCAACGATCGGTGCTACAACTGTTGATTGGAAAGCTGAGAGAACAAGGTGACGGGCAATACATCCGATTTTTTGGTGAAGAAGCGGCTTTTCTAATTACAAAGCAACTTCCCCTTGCGGATTCAGAAGTCGGCTGGATGCAGAAAAACCTCTTCTCTCTAGGCAATGCTTCTATTCAAGTACTAAAGATTCAAACACCAAGAGGTGTTGAATACATTTTGGAACATGACGCAGAAGCTACNGATAAGTGGAAGNTTTTAGATCAGCAAGCCGTCGAACAAGTCAATGGCTCTATGGTTGACCGGATGGCTCGTGCTTTACGCAGTCTAGAGTTTGACGACCTGCAGTCCAATAAAACTCCTCCTAAAGAAGTTGGTCGTGATGAGATCTTTCAAATTACAGGAACTGCTAGTGACGGTAGAGTCCTGAAAATGTCGATAGGTGCAAGGGAGGTTGCTGAACAGCATTGGATCAGTCTTGAATTGAAGAGCGGTAGCGATAATCAAACGATGAATCAGGAAATAGAGTTGCTGAACCAGCAGATAGGGTCATGGATTTTTGCAATCCCTGCCTATTCGATTCAAGTTTTGTTGAAAGATCGTTCTGCTTTGTTGGAGCAGAAGTAGTGTCATTGCAGATGACAGAGGGCCATACAGAGCTGAGCTTTCAATATGCTCGAGTCAATGGNCANGAAGANACTCTGTTAGAGTTTTTGCTTCGTCGCTTTCGCTACTATGGTTCTAAGGAATGGGTAGATCACATCAAATCCGGCCACTTGTTAGTGGATGGTCAGCAAGGGAAGGCGTGGCAAAAGCTACGAAACAACCAACGGGTGGTCTATCTACGTCCTGATTCGCTTGAACCTCCTGTGGATGCTGATTATGAGGTGCTCTTTGAAGATGAGTGGCTAATCGGTTTGAATAAGACTGGAGACCTTCCAACCAGTCCTTCTGGTAGGTACTTCAAGAACACGCTCATGCACCTTGTTCGCGAACGCTTTGGCTGGCAGAAACTCTACACGATCCACCGCCTAGATCGAGAAACTAGTGGAGTTGTGTTATTTGCCAAGACTCATCAAATGGCNCAGCAGATGGCAGCTTTATTCCGTGATAAGCAAATCCGCAAGGAGTACCGTGCAGTCGTCGCCGGTTCATTACCTGAGGAAGAAATGCTGGTATCGAAACCCATTGGGCCAGATTCATCCAGTTCCATCCGGATTAAGCAATCGGTTTGTGAGAATGGAAAACCAAGCGAGACACACTTTCGCCAATTGAAACCCATTGGAAGGTGCGCTTACCTGCAAATTCATCCAATGACTGGGCGGACCCACCAGATTCGTGTACACGCGGCAGCCAGTGGATTTCCGATTGTTGGAGACAAGCTTTATGGACTGACAGAGAAAGATTTTCTACGTTGGTTGGAAGAAGGAAAAGCTTTTCTAAAAGCTAGGAACTTGCCGAAACGCCAACTCTTGCACGCCTACCAGATTGACTTCGTGCATCCCGAAACAAATCAACAGATTTGTCTGTTGGCATCAGATGAAAAAATGCTTCTTCATCTTCCTGCTGAGGAAGAGCTAAGCCACTAAACACCTGTTGAGGTAGTATGTCGAATGTTCGTGAGATTGCTCAGTATTGGGCAGAAACCAATTGCTTTGATGAAACAACTCGTGAAGAAGCAAAACTGTTGCTGGAAACAGCAACAGAAGAAGAGTTGATCGATCGTTTTGGTACCACGTTGGAGTTTGGTACAGGCGGTCTGCGTGGGGTAATGGGAGTTGGTCTGAACAGAATGAACCGCTACACCGTCATGCAGGCTACAGAAGGTTTGGCTCGCTACATTGAGAAGCGCCAGGAAACCGTTGCATCAGGAGTTGTGATTGGCTTTGATTCACGAAACAACTCAGAGGTATTCGCCCATGCTGCAGCTGAGGTTTTAGCCAAGCATGGTATCCAAGTTTATCTGTTTCGTGACATCATACCTACACCAATGGTCTCTTATGCCTTGCTTCAAAAAAAAGCAGTAGCAGCGATCATCCTGACCGCCAGCCATAATCCGCCCGAATACAACGGGTACAAAGTGTACTGGAAACATGGAGGTCAGATCATCCCACCAGATGATGAGATGATTATTGATGAAGTCCGTAGCGTAGACGACATTGCGGAGATTCCTCAGATGGCCTTTGAGGATGCCTTACAGCAGGGGCGTATTGAGTGGATTGAAGATGACATTGATCTGGAATATCTAGAAAATTTGCTTCCACTGAGTTTTGGAAAGCCATCACAGAACGAACAGTTGGGAGTAATCTACACCCCACTTCATGGAAGTGGGGGTCGGCTTGTTCCACGCTTGTTGAGGGAACGTGGTTTCACCAACGTGCACTGTGTTGCAAGTCAAATGGTTCCTGATGGAAACTTCTCAACAGTGATTTCTCCAAACCCTGAAGATGCAGCGGCCTACGAACTACCAATGGCAGAAGCTCAGGCAGAACATCAACTGATTCTTGCCAATGATCCCGATGCTGATCGCCTTGGTGTGATGGTTCGGAATAATCAACAGGAATGGGTTCGGCTGAATGGGAATCAGATCGGTGCTCTCTTACTAGATTTTGTACTCAGGGTTCTGCAAGAGAGTGGTAAGTTGCCAGAGAATGGTCTCTACATCGGATCGGTCGTGACATCTCCTCTGGGTAAGCGTATTGCTGAACACTATGGTTTGGCCGTGAAAGAAGTTCTCACAGGTTTCAAATGGATTTGGTCTGTTGCTCTCCAGGCAGAATCTGAAGGCCAGAAATTCTTCTTCGGAATGGAGGAAAGTCATGGCTATTTGATGGGTAATCACACAGGAGATAAGGATGGTATCTGGGCTGCGATGGCCTTTGCCGAAATGGTGGCATCATTAAAGGCCCAAGGTAGTAGCCCTCTCATGCGTTTGGAAGAGTTGTATCGACAATATGGCTTTCATTTGGACTCTCTACACAATCAAAATTTTCGTGGTCTTGAGGGCAAGCAACAAATGGAAGTAACACTTTCACAGCTCCGTGAAAACCCACCAGAACTGCTGGCAGGTTTGAAAGTCGAATGGATCATCGATCTACTCACTGACCAAGCGCGAATTCCTGGAAGTCCTGAGATAATGTTTGGACCCGGCTTACCAAGGTCTAACGTGATTATTCTGAAATTGGAACAGAACGCACGAGTAATTGTTCGTCCATCAGGCACCGAGCCGAAGGTGAAATATTATTTCAATTTGAGTGGCGAGAGGGAAGTTCAACTAGAACGATTGAGCCAGCTTAAAGTATCACTGGGCCTCAGCACATGAGACTTGTCCTCTTTTTGCTAATACTAGGATCTTGGTGCCAAGGATTACTAGCTCAGGGTGTCGTTTCAGAACGTGGTCAGGCTGCCGTTCGGGTTTACAATGAAAACTATGTCCGAGCTCGCGAGTCAGCGATTGTGACCGCTAAAAAAGATATTCTGACCCGAACAATGACCCAATTTCTGAAACCCGAAGATGTGGAACAACTTTATCCTGTCTTGGAGAATCGGTTACTCAACGAACCTGATTCATTTATCGAGTCAACTAGAGTGATTGAGGAATTTGCTGATGATAAGGCCCAGGAATTTTTCGTTGTCATGGAAGCTCGCCTTTATCGCTCCAGAATCATAGGAGGTCTACAACAGCTGGCAATTCCACTGCAAAATGATCTTAAGCAACAAGTTTCCATTCGTTTACATTTTGATGATAGCGAGTGGTTCGTTAAGGCGGATCAAGAAAAATTGTTGGAGAGCATGTTGCAGCGCCGACTTGCTCCTTATCGGATTCTTCTCACCGAAGAACAGGAAAATTCTGATCCCCCAGTCTTTGATCTGCGCTTCAGTAAAGCTGCAGAACAACTTTTAAATGAGAATTTCAGCTCTGCCACCATCGGGATTCAATTGCTGCTACAACACCAAGGTCAAACACTTGGTGAGGTCTACGCGCAGCGTTTGATCAGCAATCGAAATGCAGGATTTGTGATTGCTGTTTTGTTGGATCAATTAATGTTGGATTGGGCTCCTCTCATTCGCGATCTTCGCCAATTGCAACGAAAAGATGATGGGCAGCTACGAATTGAAGTGTTAAATGCTCCTTCTGCAGATATGGAAGATGAACTCTTCAGATCAGTGGGGAGCCAGATCGGTTGGAATAAACCAAAGTTACACATGCTCACACCCTACAGTGCCGTTTATCAAGGAAGGCCAGAACAACAGCATTCAGCAATTTTTGAGTCTCTACAGGAGTTCCAAGAATCACGATTTCGTTCCAGAGAGCTTGGTCGTGACCAGGCAACTATTTTTTGGCGCCTTGATTGGAACGAATCTCTGCAATCTTTGACCAAAGCGCTTGAAAACCCACCTGATTGGCCAGAGATGAAGCCCATCATTGACTGGACTTTACCAGAAAACCAGCGGGGAATCTTTTATTTGCCGATAGAGTCCTCAGTTTATGCAGAGTTGTCTAACCGTGGAAGTAGTCACTGGTTTTTTCTTGATTTGCCCAAAGAGGTCAAAGCAAATTGGAAAATATCATGGAATGTGCTTGGAAGTACAAAACTACAGCCAGAAATTTTCCTTCTTGACTCCAAGCGGAAGCGCATAAACCAGCAATTAATGATGAAAAAAAAAGCAATTACAATTAATTACGAAAATATGCCAGAAAATGGTAAATTATTTCTAAGGATTTCAGACGAGATTGGCTATATTAAGTCTTCTGTTGGTGGGTACCAAAGTTTTCGATATGTAATACGTGTTGAAAAGAAATGATTTCAAGAATTTGAAGAGCTTTATAAGATCATGGAAGGACGTCAGTCTGTTGTTGTCGGTGAATATCTTCATCTGATCTACCGAATCCAGGGAATGGGCCGGGTGGTGAAAGCCTCTACTTTGGTTCAAAGACTAGATAGCAGTCCCTCTACTGTTCATATGACACTACGTCGATTGGAACGTGACGGATTAGTGAATTTAAACGACCGTAAGGAAATCGAACTGACTGAAGAAGGGAAAAAAAGTGCTGAAGGCATTGCACATCGCCATAATCTCGCAGAATATTTTCTCTGGCATGAATTAAAAATCCCATGGTATCTAGTCCACACACACGCACACAATTTAGAACATGCGATCACTCCTTTAGTTGCTGCTCGCCTAGAAGAATATCTTGGACACCCAAAATTTTGTCCTCATGGGTCTCCAATGCCCGGAATTAAACACCTTCACACATCCCTACTGCCACTTAGTGAAGTTTCTACAGGTACAAAAATCGAAGTCGCAATGCTGGACGAGTCTATAGAAGACGAAGAAGATCTCCTTAAATATCTACAAGATTCTCTGGTGATGCCGGGGCAGCAGCATACGGTTCAGGAACGAATTGACGTCGCTCACACACTGGTCTTGCAATCAGAGAATAGGCTGACAAATCTTCCTTATGACATTGCATCTTTAATCAATGTGCGCGAGATCTGCTGACAACAACTCTTCCCTTGTTGATCCCTCCTAACAAATTTTAAATTACCTTCAAACACCACTTGACATCCGCAGGAAATATTTATACTCTCGTAAGCTTTCGCGAGTTATCGTGAGTTCTTTGAGAGTCGATGTGAGGCGAGGCGAACTTCAGGGTGTTTTTAAGACTCGGGGTTTGCTTTTAATAGAAGGAGCCCTGAAGTCTGTTAATAGACTTTGAGTAGAAAATAAGTATCAAACACAAGAGTTTGATCCTGGCTCAGAACGAACGCTGGCGGCATGCTTCATACATGCAAGTCGAACGTGAAAGACCTTCGGGTCGAGTAAAGTGGCGCACGGGTGAGTAACGCGTAGATAATCTACCCCGCTGTCTGGGATAACCTTTCGAAAGGAAGGCTAATACCGGATAAAACGATTTCTTTCAAGGGAGTCGTTGAAAGTTGCGGCGCAACGGGATGAGTCTGCGTCCCATTAGCTAGTTGGTGGGGTAAAAGCCTACCAAGGCGACGATGGGTAGCGGGTTTGAGAGGACGATCCGCCACACTGGAACTGAGACACGGTCCAGACTCCTACGGGAGGCAGCAGTAGGGAATTTTGCGCAATGGGCGAAAGCCTGACGCAGCAATGCCGCGTGAGTGAAGAAGGCCCTCGGGTCGTAAAGCTCTTTATCTTCGGGAAGATGATGACGGTACCGAAGGAAGAAGCACCGGCTAACTACGTGCCAGCAGCCGCGGTAATACGTAGGGTGCAAGCGTTGTTCGGAATCAGTGGGCGTAAAGGGCGTGTAGGCGGAACGACTAGCGAGGGGTGAAATCCCGGGGCTCAACCCCGGAACTGCTCTTCGAACTGTCGATCTAGAGAAGGTCAGGGGCCGGCGGAATTCCTGGTGTAGAGG
>NYVT01000080.1:0-13124 GCA_002684675.1 Deltaproteobacteria bacterium | reverse complement strand
GAGCGTTACGACGAATTGGATAGCGAGAAAGAAGATGGTCAACCTGCTGTTGCATTTCAGGAGAAAACACTCTACCTCTTTTGCGGTGGACCGAANANAAACNGGCNTNGCGAACACGGATGAGAAAAAGTTCAAAACCCNATTTTTTAACGAATGCCCATTGAAGACGCAATCGAAAAACAANNCGTTCCTGCTTACAATTTGGGCTATCCCTGACTCTCTGACCNTAGTTGTTACCGTGAATAAAATTTTTAGAGCCAANTCAGTTCTTCNGAAATTTATTTGTTCGTGTCTGCTNTCNCTACTCATTGGCTGCCAGTANACGTTCGAAGGTGGTAATCCTCCCCTTCCAGCAGAAGCCGCNACTCTAAGCATTGCACCCATCGAAAATCAAACCTTCGAATCCGATCTAGAAACTTTCGTAATGCAGGCTCTCAGCAGCCGTTTACGTGGTAATTCGGCTGTTCGACTTCGTGGTGGAAGTGAACGNAGTGATCTACTGCTGCGGGTGCGATTGGTTCAGATGACCCGAATGAACTTGGACGAGCCAGAAGCCNTGGCTGTTGCTCAGCAGTTGACCCTTACAGGAACTGCCATTCTTGAGGATCAGCGGACCAACAAACAGCTTTGGGAAGTTTCAAATCTCAGAGTTGAGGTCTCTACTAGCAGCAATGANAGCAGCAGCAATGCTGACCTCAGTGGTCAGCGACTCAGCCGCGGCATACAGGAACTGACCGAAAACTTTGCTGAAAAAATCTACAGCCAGACCTTCTACACTTTCTGAGAGACATGATTGAATTAATCCACGTCACCAAGGCCTTCGGTAGCAAAAAGGTCATCGACGATCTCTGCCTGAAAATGCCTGCCAACAAAATTACCGTCATCATGGGAGGCTCTGGCCACGGCAAATCNACCATTGTCAAGTTGATCCTTGGGTTCATTATTCCAGACTCTGGAGAGATCATTGTCGATGAGGTNAATGTCTTGGAGATNAGCAAGAAGCACCGTGTAGAAGTGCTTAAGAAAACAGGAATGTGCTTTCAGTACTCCGCACTCTTCGATTCGATGAATGTCTTCGAAAACGTTGCCTTTGCTCTACGTGAACACCAAAAGCAGCTCAAGGAAAGTGAAATTGCTGAGAGAGTCACTTCTACACTCAATCGACTGGGTCTCTATGATGTAGAAGACAAAATGCCTGCCGAANTATCTGGAGGAATGAAGAAACGCGTAGGAGTAGCTCGGGCGCTGATGATGGAGCCCAAGATTATGATCTTTGATGAGCCAGAATCAGGTCTAGACCCAATCACAACCACAGCGATCGGCAACNTGATGGTGGAAATGCGTGATAACTTTGGCAAAACCTGTATTTCCATTTCCCATCACATTCCCAACTCCATGCGAGTTGCTGACAAGTTGGCGATGCTNTATCAGGGCAAAATCATTGCTGAAGGAAGTCCGGATGAAATCAAGGAAAACTCGNACCCGATTTTACAGCAATTTATCAACGGAAAGGTGAGTGGTCCGTTTTGAAGCNAATCTTAGGAGGAACTGGCAGAAGAGGACGAGCCACAGCTGACTGGGGCTCAGCGGGCTCACTTCTGACGTGCTTTGAAGCGAGGGTTGCTCTTACAGATCACAAAAATCTTTCCGCGCCGACGAACAATCTGGCAGTCTTTGTGACGCTGCTTTGCTGACTTGAGAGATGCAAGCACTTTCATTTTGGATACTCCAATAGAAATTAGAAAAACAAATAACTATATTTGCATAGTCAAGAATGTACAGTAAATTCCATCAAGTCCAAGATCTTTGTCAGCAAACCCACAAGGAAGATTAATGACTTGGCTGCTNCTGAATCTGATCGTTACCTGGTACATGGTTGGCTTGATCTGGCTGATCCAAGTTGTTCACTATCCTCTCTTTGCAAACATCCCNGATGCGGCCTTCCCTGCTTATNAACGTCGCNATACTCACCGAACTGCTTGGGTTGTGATTGGCCCCATGTTGCTGGAGTTNTTTTCTGCACTTCTGCTCTGGTGGTTACCTCCTCCTGGCTTATCATCNACGCTATTGGGAACCACACTGGGANTGCTTGTGCTCATTTGGGCTTCCACATTTTGGTTGCAGGTTCCTCAGCACCTGCGTCTCTCAGAGCGTTACGACTCCTATGCCCAGCAACTACTTGTACAAACAAATTGGATTCGCACCCTAGCCTGGACCGCGAGGGGTTTCCTGCTCGCTTGGGCTCTCCATCAACAACTTCACTAACAACTTCAAGAACGTTTCAGCCTTTTTTTTTTGAAGCACTCATGTCTCCAAATTATTNGTTCCTCTGNTGGTTTTGCAGGTTGGCCGGGGAGTCCTGATCTTTCTAACACGAAGTGTATCCGAAAGGCGGTTAACTTCCGCTCTCGTTCCGTTTCTCGGCTATTCCATTGACGACAGAGATAGCGTCCGTAGTGGAGACGGTAGTCTTTGTATTTCTTTAGCCAAAGATTCATCAGGTATTTACGCCAGCGCTGGTTTGGATAGTACGCAGAGGGATCATCTGGTTTGTCAAAAGNAACCTCTCCCAGTTGCATTCGGTACACATCANCGGGAGTCCCATCGCGAAGTTCTCCTTCCATCACAAACCAACCATCATCTTTACTAGGCTGAGGAGAAAACATGTTCCAGTATTGATCCAACCTCAATGCTGCAAACAAAGTCTTGACCGATGAGGACAAAGGAACTTCCTTGAAAAAGCTGTAGCGCAGGTTGTAGCCCACAACCAATACAACCAAGACCAAGGCTACTGTTGAAAGATATCGGTTAGGAACAGCTTTGGGCGGAAATCGGCGTGAACCGATCCAAGCGGTCGAGCGACCTANCTGNGGTCGATGACGCACGACCCAGGCATACAGGCTCTCTAAAAAAGCTAAAGTCTTCGCTTCAGGCCAAAAACGGGCTGACCATGCNGACCAAGGAGATTGCTGCAATACCAGCCAGAGTCCCTCCCCAGCAAACGCATAGTNTTCTCCNTGNTGCACGACCCAGCTACTGGGGGCTTCATTATCAAAAAGGGCATACACCACCGAATCGGATTGGATTGGNCGAATTTCTGCTCGGCCAAACAAAACAAATTCACGCAACACTCCAACCATTCGTTGGCAAAAACCACAGTCCTGATCGTAATAAAGGATCAGGTTTTCGGCAGGAACACGGCGCAACCAATTTCTGGAAGATAACCAGTCCCAGATTCCTTTGGGAAATAAGCTAAGCAGTACCGCAATGCAGATCCAGGGGAAGAAACCNAACTCCATCGTCAAAATTAGGCCAAGATGAAGTGAAATGAGCAACAGTACACCGATGGTACGTATCCAGGCATGCCAAAATGGGCAGAGTANCAGTAACGGTCCAGCCCATTCAACTCCATAGACTCCCCACGTNAGCCATTTCAGCAACTCAGGAAATTTTTGAAGCCAGTCTCCAAATGGAGTAGTGAATTGCTCCCAGGTNATCGCATACCAGACAGCTGTCCCCTNCGGCCACCATTCTGTTGAGGTCTTGAGCGCTGCTGTACAGATATACATCAGCACCACCTGCAAAACCAAACCAACCGACCCACCTGTGAGGACTTCCTGTTCGCTCAGGTTCACAGCAGGTCTGAAGCCNGTCAGACTCCGGGCTCGATCAAGAGAGTAACGAGCTGCTAATGGCAGAAAGAGACCCCAACAGAGCAAAACTCTGAAGTAGACATCCCCAGCGTTGAGGACGACTGGATTNCGATTATGAAGTGACAACATCAGTAACCAAGCTATCAGGGTGCTCCACCAAGTACGCCAACCAAGGGCTAAGGTCANACCAGCACACCCATATATCAGAAGGCAAAGTCCTACCCAAAGCGGTTGTCCGCTAAGAAACAATAGAGAGAAATGATAGGGATTNCTGAATTCGGTTAGCAGGACAGATCGGGGTAAAACTCCTGAATCTCCATAGTGNGCAATCAAGTCGCTGCTACGAATCCATGCATCTAATAGCACTAGTATGCCAAGCAAAACGCGGAGTGTAGCTAGTCCACGAAGGTCNAGACTCAGAGGGCGGAGAATCCANCNCATTTTGTAGAGTTGTGAAATGGGAACCAATGCAATTGACAGAAGATTCAGATGATGAACTGNTCNNCGTTTTCTTCAGCAAAAATGAGTTGAGAAGAGGGAGGAGGCATNTCGNAGTAGCACGCAGAAGCTTGGGAGTTCCACCGAACGCCAAGCACAGCAGAACTCCCGGATCCTGATTGTCGCAGGATCAGGATCATCTCCCCAACGGCCCAATCCTCCGTCAGAGAAATTATAATGTTCTCAGTTTAGGCACTGGGAACAATCAATNNGTAGCAGGAAGCATTCCTTTTTGTTGAACACCGTTGAACCACTGGGTGGACTCCCCTCAAGGCACANTAATTCCAAGTCCTGNTTGTTCAAGAGGAATCATGACACCCTTTTCAATGGTNTAGCCNCCTTGGGCTGGATCACGAATAAGATCAAGATCACCATCCAGATCCAAATATCGCGTAGTCGGGCAGGCCAACGCTTGGTGCAGAGCGGCAGCCAAACTGAGTCGGCTCTCGTCATTACATCCCCACATCAGCGTACGACCTGTTTGTTCAGATAGGTTGGCAATCTGACGCGCAGGTCCTAGNCCACCGCACTTCATCAGCTTAATATTGAAGCCTCCACAAAGTGGATCCTGAAATCCGTAACGCAGTGCATCTCCAGGACTTTGTAGGCTTTCATCCAACACCAAGTGCTGGCGCTGTACTGCTGGCAGNGACCGTAACTCCTCTGTTTGTGAAACAGGCATTGGCTGCTCCACAAACTCCAGGCGCAACTCATCAAATTTAGTCAGAATGGTCCTTAGAGCTTGCAGATCATAGCCTTGATTTGGATCNACTCTTAGGAGGATATCCTGAGGAAGTTCTTCTCTCAGTCGTCGTAACAGCTCCAAATCTGCTTCAGAATCCTGACCCAACTTAACTTTGAGGACACTAAAGCCCTGAGCAACTTTCTCCTGCGCTTCGCCAAGCGTTTCATCCAAGGAACGCAAGCCCAAGGTCACTGAAGTCGGTAAAGCTGCATGACACCTGCCCAGCATATCTGTCAAGGGCAGATCCAGTCGACGAGCCAGCAGATCATGGAAAGCCATATCAGCAGCAGCTCGAGCTGCNGGNGCNTTGGGAAACTCTGTTTCCAGTTGGCGCAGCAAACGGGGTAGATGACGGACGTCTTCCCCTTGAAAAGCACTCATAGCNTGGAGAGCTGCGTTGCAGACCTCGTCCGTTTCTCCTGTCACTCGGGGTCCAGGACTGGCGGAACCCCAACCATGGTGACCTGTGTCGGTTTGCCACTCAACAAAGTGAAGCGTAATCGCTTCTGTCGTGTGGTAGGAGATCGTGAAGGGCTGAGTCAAAAGAATGTGTTCTTGAAAAACACGGCAGGATGTCAGTTTCATGGTTGGGCCTCTCGAGCAACGAAGTCACGCAGTAGTGGTAGGATATTGGACACACCCTGCTCCAATGGCAGAAAAACCGGCAACCCCAGGCGTTGTTCCAATTGCGCCCGAACACCCTCCCGATCTTCCATCGCAATCCCTTCTGCGTTGAGGGTCACAGCAAGCACCTCAGATCCATAGAGTTGAATGATCTTGATGTCATCGGCAATGTCCGCCATGGGCCAAGGCCGGTCTGTGGTTTTGTAGAGTTCACGAGCCGGAGCATGCTGCAGGATCACTCCCTTGGCTTGGGCTGATGAGAGAAACTCTGCTCCACAAGGGCCACTTGGATTGCGTAAGGCGGATTGTCCTTCAATCAGAATCAATTGGGGCACCAGCTCACGATCACAGCGCACGATGGCGCTTTCCAGCTCGCCGCTGACGAAGTCATTGGGCGTTGCATCCAGAATAAATCCATAGTCATGGGCAGACTGCATCCAGCCGGTTTGACCGGTGTAGATCAATTCAGTCTTTATGCCTTCTGCCTGACAGGCATCTCGTAACCAGCGGGCTGTGGTTCGCTTCCCCAAGGCACAGTCGGTCCCCATCACCACCACACGAGGTGCCTTGACGTCAAGGATTTCCCCACACCAGAAGCTCAACTGCTCTCGTGGTCGTGGCTTTCGCAAGTCGAACAGACTTCCTCCATGATGCTGTGCCAAGTCGACCATCTCCGGATCTTCAGCAAGCCAACTATGCAGGCCGTTGACAATCTTCAAGCCCTGATGTAGGGCGTCGGTCACGGCACTCCTTAAATCATCATCGAGCTTTCCACCCGCGATTGCCACTCCAATGATGGCCACTTCTGGTGTTGTTTGGGCCTGGGCATACGCTTCGGCAACGCTGGCATAGATGCCTATTCCACGGCCTTTTCCATCGACAATTTGTCCGGCTTCTAGTCCTGCCTGTTCTGGATCAAGAACCCCCACGATCTGAAAGCGCTCACTGCTACGAATCAGGCCAAAAGCTGTCTTGGCAAGCTTACCGTTGAATCCACCTGAGGCCAGAACCAACGCTGGTTGTTTACTAGTCATAATCCATGTCTACACAGAGGAGCGTCGTCTGGATCACTGTTAATGCAGTACTGCTCGCTCTTGAACAGTACCTTGAGCTTTTCGTCAGCGCATAAATCCAGAAGTTCAAGAAAGGCGACCAAACTAGGCTCAGTTTGTTGGAGAGGCAAGCGGAATGGTGCTTTAGGGAGATCCCCAGGCATGGCCATCGAAGTGATGCGTTACACAGCAGCATACAAGATTCAAATTGCGGGCTGTGGCGTACTGCGTTGCTGTCGCTGAATCAGCCAGATCAGGGGAAGCACAATCAGCAAGGTCAACATCGAAATAAGCCCGACCCGATCCATGCCCAGCAGATATCCATTCTTCATGTAGAGCAAACCCGTACTCCAAAAACCTCCGAGTCCCATCGTCATGTTGGACACGATCATACTCATCGCCATCAGACGCCCTCGGATTTCCTTGCCCGTCAGTTCAATCAGGATGGTTTGCAGGCCAGGCATCCGCATGGACCCACCGAGCATGATGCCAAAGAACATGGTACCCATCCAAGGCCCCGAGAGTAGATCTTGAGTGGAAAGCATCAGCACGGTCCCCATCAAGACAGAACCGATCCCGATCAGACTAAAACGCAATCCTCGCTGCAACAGCCAACCAGCAAGCTGGTTCCCGATCAGACTGCCAATTCCCCCCTGCATGTAGAAAAGACCAATTGCCGAAGCAGAGAGCCCATAGTTAGTTGTTAACCAAATGCTCATATGCGGAATGAAACCAAACAGCCCGATCAGCATGAAGAACTGCATGGCAAACACCCAACGCACTTCCTGACGTTTCCAGAGACCAAACATCTGGAGGTACTGACGACGGATCGTAATCTGTTCAGCACCGGTGGTGATTGATGGAATGCTGGTCAACCAGAGCAAGGAGAGCAAACCACCCAGCCCAATCACACCGAATGTCCAGCGCCAGGAGACCCATTCTGCCAGGGCAGATCCGACAGGCACACCGAGGATCGAAGCCAGCGTGAATCCTAGCATGATGTTTGTTAGTGCTCGGTTTCTTCGATTTCCTTGCAACGCATCTCCCGCATACGCTAGGCAATTTGGCATGATCAGTCCAGCAAAAGCTCCCGAAAGAACACGGAACAGAAAGAAGCTCTCCACACCTTGAGCGAGGGCACAGCCGAAGGTAGAGATCACAAAACCAGATCCTAGGTAGAGCAGCAGTTGCTTGCGCCCCAATCGGTCTGACCAGGGAGCAAAAATAAAGGCTGAGACCGCTGCCGCTGCAGGATAGACAGAAACCAGCAGACCGCTACGAACTGGAGAAAGTCCCGTTGCTGCAGAAATCTCTGCGCTCAACGGAACCATGATCATGTGATCAATCCATGAGAAAAGAGTCAGCAGGAACAAGGGTAGCAGCAAGCCCCAGTACTTACGTTCAGCCTCTTCGTGTAAGCCAAGACGACGTTTCAGCCAGACAAAGCCGCTCAATTGGGAAGGATTCACACGTGCTTTCGATTGGATGAGAAAAAACGGGAGGAGGGGGACCGCTGATTACAAACTCAAACATTCAGTATGACAGAGTTCTGGTGACTAGCAATCGCAGGTCACTTTGTCTGACAAGTTACTTTCGGAGAGGAGAAAATCGGAGTGTTTTTAGAAAAATTGCTTAGAAATTATCAAAGCCGGGTGCAGCAGATTCAATGATTCGAACGTAGCGAGTAGTGAAGTCTTGGCATTGCTGGAGGGCTGCCTGTCCCTTGCTGAGCTCTGCTTGAGGATCCAGAGGCTCAAAGCGATGACGCTCTCTTCCGGTAGTTAAGTCCTCTTCCAGAAAATAGATCGTCTTCAGATCNGGACTGATAGCATGGCGCGGATTAATCGGAGTAACAGGATCCTGAACCACCGGTACTCGACTGGTCTGCGTCAACTGGCGGTACTTAGCCTCTGTGGAAGCCAGGTTCTGCTCACAAGCCGTAATCTGTTCCACGGTGCGCTGGTAATTGCAAAATTCAGCTTGGACTGCGCAATCAAATTGGTTGCGAACTTCCTCGTTGAACACCAAGTACTCTNTTCCCTTGACCGTACTGAAAAAAGCAGATGAGGCGAAGGGAGTTGGTGGTTGCAATTCCTGGCTCTTTGGGAACCTGTAGATTTCACCGAGCCGGTCTACAAATTCTTTCCGGTCCCCTGGCAAAAAATAAGCGGGGATCTCGTATTCAATTCCGGTAACCATGCGTTCGCGGTTGAGATCTACGACAATCCGAATGTCTCGGCTTTCAAAGACGCCTCCCACGATCTGACCCGCAGCATTTGCCNGTAGCTGTTTGGGCTCTCCATAGCGGCTACGGCATTGGGTCAATGATTCATTCAAACGAGCCTGTGACAGTTGTGGAACCAAAGTCAAGAGGCCTATGGCCAAACAGATGGATTTCCAAGCANCTTTCATCACAAACTCTCTCCCAACAGGCAAAGTGGGGGTCCAAGCGACCCTATTTTTTCAATTGAATCCNAATACTGATCTCGCCTATGGCTTACAAAGGAGGTGCCAATCAGCCTGTTTTCCAAATCTGCACAAAATTTTGTTCAGGATTTCCCAAACAACTGNAGAGGACATAACCCAACAGATTTTTATATCCATNGACTCATGATNTCAAAAAATATTTCGATGAAATAATATGTTTGAGTTCTCAATCTGCTCAGAAACGATTAAATCTGAGGAGNAGATGGTATCACAACTGAGACCATAACCCACTGAGCCGTGGGCACAAAATACGCAGCATTGACTCTGAGGAGTTGTGAGGTCCTGATTGCGGGCATGGCAACAAATACGCTGGAGTCATTGGTCGGAGGCATTGGCTACAAAAATGATATCCCGCATTAGGAACAGGTGAGGATGAAGACCGGCAGAGTTATTTCAAAAGGATCTGTTGTCATTTTAGATTTTGCTCGCCTCTCCTTACGAATCTCGGATTGCGCTTTGCACATCAGAAATCTCTGTGCTACAAAAATGTTACCTTTGATTGCATCTCACTGAAAATCCTAAAACTGCAAACACTACTAGAGGTTTCATGTCNACCAGAATCCTAGCNGCTTTGCTCTTCTCCCCTTTGCTCTTCAGCTGCGGGGATGAGGGTACGATTTCCTATAAGNAGGAGATGCCACCCACCGTTCCAGGCAACTTGGAGGCTGTCGCTGGTTCTCAGCAGATCACTCTCTCTTGGGACGAAGTTAGTAATGCCAGCAACTATAGGATTTACTGGAATACTGAAGAAATTACAGAGAATNTNAAACANATAACNGACGCAGANGGTGANCCGAATACCAGNATCACAGTTCAAACAATNAAGGANNTTNTGACNAACNCNTATGTTCATACTGGNCTGACACCTGGCACGACGTACTACTACCGAGTGGCAGCTTTCAACAAGGCAGGCTCAAAGGGNCTCTCAATAGANGCTTCATCAAACCCTTCTCTCTAATTCAACTGATTTTCTACATTATTTTGGCAGCGAGNAATAAGCATTCANAAGATTAGTCATTGTCGGTAGTAGTCACCGTNACGCTTCGATTGTCCAGAGCATCATACTTCGTATCAGCTGTACTGCTCTGATTGATAGCCACAGTAATGGTGCTCGTCACATTGTCATCACTCACATTGTCGTTGACTCCTGTCACCGTAACCGTCTGTGCAGTGTTCCAGTTTGATGAAGTGAAGGTCAATGTCGATGAGGAGAGGCTGATNTCCGAGTCATCACTGTCATTATCACTCAATGAAAAAACTACATTGCCAGTCGGCTCACTACCCAGTACAACCGTGAAAGTATCGGTACTACCACTCTCCGAAACTGCTGTCGAACCCCCAGTCTCTGCAATAGTGAAGGCAGAGGTATCGCCATCACTGGTGCTGACGGTCACACTCTGACTGGAAAGTAAATCGTACTTTGAGTCACCAGTACCGGCAGTGTTGATCGCTACTGTAATTGTGCTGTTCACTGAGCCATCATCCACATCATCATTCACTCCCGTCACTGTAACAGTCTGAGTGGTATTCCAGTTTGATGAAGTGAAGGACAGTGTGGAAGGGGAAACAGTAGCTTCACTGCTGTCACCGGCCGTCACACTGAAAACCACGTCATCGGTTGGTTGACTACCAAGAACAACCGTGAAAGTGTCCGTGCTGCCACTCTCGGCAACAGAGGTTGAGTTATTGGTCTGCACAATTGTGAAAGAGGCCGTGTCGCTGTCACTGGTAGTGACACTAACACTTTGACTGGAGAGCGCATCGTAATCGGTGTCGGCTGTATTGCCGGTGTTGATGGCAACGGTCACAGTGCTTGTCACACTGTCGTCATCTAGATTGTCACTGACTCCGGTGACAGTGACCGTCTGGGCATTGTTCCAATTAGATGAAGTGAAAGTCAGTGTCGAGGGCGAAATACTGACTTCACTACTGTCACTTGCGCTTAGTTAAAATGCAACGTTGCCCGTTGGCTGAGAACCCAGCACAACTGTGAAATTATCCGTGCTGCCACTTTCAGCGACGGTTGTAGAATCGCTGGTCTGGGTAACCGTGAAGGAAGCGTTATCATCATCAGTGATTGTCACAGTCGTCTGCTGCGTACCGTTTTCAGCCACACTATTGGCCCCGGAGACACTACTGATGTCAACAACGATTGCCTCCCCATCATCATCCAGCTGGTCGGTAATCGCTGTCAATGTAGCCGTACCAGAGGTACTGCCTGCAGAGATGGTGATCGTACTACTGGAGATTGAATAGTCAGCGTTAAGCGTCGCATTACCAGAGGTATTCAGGTTCACCGTGGTGTTCGATGCTGTCGCAACATTTTGTGTTGCCGTCAAGGTGGAAGTTCCTCCGTTTTCGGCTACTGAGGAACTTGAGGCTGTCAGTGTCACCAAAGGTGAGGCCTCATCGTCGTTAGTGGTGATACTGACACTTTGGCTGGAGAGCGCATCATACTTTGTATCGGCCGTGCTACTGGTGTTAATCGCCACCGTGAGCGTACTACCGATTGAGCCATCACTGATTGTATCGGCGACACCCGTGATAGTGACTGTCTGAGCAGTGCTCCAGTTGTCTGTACCAAAACCCAGTGAGGATGGATAGACACTGGCTTCACTGCTGTCGCTGGCGCTCAGACTCAAGACTACATCTCCGGTGGGCTGACTGCCTAGCACAATGGTCAGGGTGTCCGTACCACCGCTCTCAGCCACAGAGGTTGAGCCACTGGACTCGGCAATTGTAAAAGCAGCAGTATCATCATCAACAATTGAGACGACCAGTTGCTGTATGCCGCTTTCACTGGCTCCGTTGCCCCCAGAGACGCCACTGATGTCCACAATAATTGTCTCTGAATCTTCGTCAGTCTGATCTGCGATTCCTGTCAGAGTCACCGTACCAGAAGTACTGCCGGCGGCGATTGTCAATGTTGTACTCGAGATTGAATAGTCTGTGCTCAAAACACCCGTGCCGGAAGTGTAAAGGGCAACCGTAGTATCAGCTGTGGCGGCGGCACTCATCGTCACTGTCAGAGTGACCGTTCCTCCATTCTCAGCAAGGTTCAAAGAAGAAGCTGCCAGGGTCAATGTAGGAACTGAATCGTTGTCTGTCGTAGTGACGCTCACGCTTTTGTTGTCCAGAGCATCGTACTTTGTATCGGCTGTGCTGCTCTGGTTGATCGCCACAGTAATCGTGCTCGTTACATTGTCGTCGTCGATGTTGTCATCAACCCCAGTGATCGTCACGTTCTGCGCGCTGTTCCAATTCGACGGGGTAAAGGTCAGCGTTGAGGCTGAAAGACTGGTTTCATTATCGCTGTTTGTCAGCGATAAGACTACATTTCCCGTAGGCTCGCTACTCAGCGTAACAACGATGGCGTCGGTACTGCCACTCTCAGCCACCACTGTTGAGCCACCAGATTCGGTAACCGTGAAGGCGGCAGTGTCATCATCGGTCGTGCTCACCGTTATACTCTGACTGGAGAGCGCATCATACTTAGTGTCAGCTGTGTTGCTCTGGTTGATGGCCACAGTAATCGTACTGGTCACATTGTCATCACTAACGTTGTCATTGACACCGGTCACCGTCACCGTCTGTGCTGTACTCCAGTTCGAAATGCTAAAGGTAAGTACCAAGGCTGAAAGAGAAACCTCAGTACCATCACCGGCCGACAGATCAAAAACTACGTTACCGGTCGGTTCACTACCCAGCACAACACTAAAAGTATCTGTCCCTCCACTCTCACTGACCAGGGTTGCATTGTCCGTCTCTGCAATGGTGAAGGTCGCCGCATCAACACCGTCAGTAGTGGTCACGCTCACACTCTGACTAGAGAGCGCATCATACTTAGCATCATTCGTGCTGCCCTGGTTGATGGCCACGGTGATCGTGCTGGTCACATTATCATCACTGACGTTGTCATTGACACCGGTCACTGTCACGGTCTGAGCACTGTTCCAGTTTGATGAAGTGAAGGTCAGTGTTGAAGCTGACAGGGTGGCTTCGGTGCTGTCACTGGCCGACAGATCAAAAACTACGTTACCGGTCGGTTCACTACCCAGCACAACA
>NYVT01000079.1:0-28112 GCA_002684675.1 Deltaproteobacteria bacterium | reverse complement strand
GTTTCGGCAACAAAGGCTTTTTCATTTCCTCGTGTGGAGCGCACTCTCAAGACTGTAGAAATCCACTGCTTATCAATCTGCAGGTAGTATTTGGGAAAGGTACGGTAAACCTTACGTAGTATGCCATCTGTAAAAAAGTTGAGAGTGACAGGGATTTCCCTTGTCTCATCGAAAAAAGCAATCACTTGGTCATACTCTGCCCCAGAAATCCCAATCTCTAACTTGAAAAACCCAGGATTTTTTTCTAACTCATCACAGGAATATGTGTTGCTTTCTGATTCCAGCAGAGAAAAGTCACGGGAATCAATGTTTGTACCCTGCAAACGAGTAATGGAACTATCTGGGTAGCTTCGGCAAGCTTCGTTAGCCAACTCGCTACAAGCTGCACAGCCTAACAACCGTTCGCCTCGCTGGATCAAACACTGTGATGACCTTGACCCTTTCAGAAAATGAACTCTGCTGTTATCGTCAAGACGTAACAGGTGCAGTACTTCCTTTTGCTGTTCTTTGCGATTTTTTGAATTGCAGGCTTCTTTTTCACATGGGCTGATTTCCAGGGTAGTGCTGACGTTACGCCGCAAGATGGGATTAGAATCTTTGGAGCGCTCCAGAAATGCTCGTACCTGCGTAGGAGACTGTAACTCGTCGCATGTAATGGCCAGGCAGAAGCCAGGAATCAGGAGGAAGGTGAGCAAACTGACGAATTTCATTTGGACCCCTTTTTCAGGAGAAATTACTCAAATGGGGTACTGCAGAGTGGTGATGAGAGTTGTGCAAGTTTCTCTCTACTCACAAAAGCAGCATCACACCAAATTTGATTTACTAAAGATTTCGATTGGCTTTCTTGGCACCCTAATGGCGGGGGAAGTGTTGAGACATTCATAAACAGGTTTTGTTTGCCCGTATCTATGATTTCAGAATTTCATAAGGAAACTGCTTAAAGCTTGCCAGTCACGAGTATAAGATGGATATGTTGGAAAGTAGCATGTTGACGATGAATATTAAGAGGTATTGAAACAAGATTTTTCCAACACCTCCGCTTGCCTCGCCAGAATACCTCCTCTATCGTGATAACCTTTTTCTGTTGACTGTCGTTCCCCTGATTGATGGAAGCAATGTATTCTCCTGTACTCGGCTATCTCCGTTTCCCCACTTTTGGTGCGAACCAACTCTACTTTGTGGCTGAAGACAACCTCTGGGAAGTCTCCCTAATGGGCGGGCGGGCCCAGCGCCTGACCGAATCCCGTAGCGAACTGCAGACCCCACGTCTCTCTCCCTGTGGTCGCTGGCTTGCGCTAGTCGCTGCAGAAGAAGGTGAGCAGGAGGTCTACCGCCTGCCTGCTGAGGGTGGTCCCTTGCGACGGTTGACCTATGTAGGGCATGTGCTGCATATCGATGGTTGGAGCGCTGACGGCACCTCAATCCGTTTCTGTGGAGCGCATCGCTCGATTCATGGCAACGCAGACGCTCAACTTTATGAAGTTTCCTTGGAAGGTGGTCTAATCCATTCAGTAGATCTTGGTCCTGCTCGAACTCTTTCGACAGAGCCTGCTGGATTGAGACGAGTTCTGGGCCGCAATACAGTCCAGAACTCCCGCTGGAAGCGATACCGGGGAGGTTGTCATGGGGAGATCTGGGTCGATGCAAGCGGAAAAGGAACCTTCGAGCGCATCCTCGGTGATCATCCGGGTAATCCGGTCGCTCCAATCTGGTGGCAGGACCGGATCTATTTTCTCTCTGATGTTGATCGAACTGGCAATCTCTGGTCATGTCAGCCAGATGGTAGTGATCTGCATCAGGAGACTAAGGAGATTGGATTCTACGTACGCCAGCCTGCTTATGGTGAGTCCAAGGTCATTTACCACAGGGCAGGCAGCTTATGTCGCTGGGAACCTGGAAAAGAGACTGGTGAGGTGCTGCCAATCACTCTGCCGTCCCCACAGTTTCATGTACAGCGTAAGTTTGTCTATGGTTCTGAGGAGTGGGAGGACTTCGCTCTGCATCCTAAGGGACACTCAGTTGCCCTGTCGGTGCGTGGCAGGTTAGCCTCAATGCCACTCTGGGAGCTCGCAGTACAGCAGCATGGCAAAAGACAGGGAACTCGTTATCGACTGCCAACGTATCTCGCGGATGGCCGGCTGGCGACGATTGCCGATGAACAGAACTCCCAGGAGGAACTACTGCTCTTTGTAGAAGAGGCTTCAGTATCACCTTTGGATCGGATCGAATTGCCTGAAGGCCGTGTTCAGTCCATGGTCGCATCTCCAACTCAGCCAGCCTTGTTGCTGACTACTAGCCGCTTGGAGCTATGGTACCTTAACCTGGAGAAGGGAACACTCACACCGCTAGATGTTTCCAACCTGCGTGAAATTGAGGATGTTACCTTCTCACCGGATGGTAATTGGGTTGCTTATAGCAAACACCTGAATACCGAACAATCCGCCATCTTCCTCTGCTCTGTGGATCAACCTGAACCACGACAAGTGACTGAACCGGTACGCTATGACTTTGGTCCAGCCTTCGACCCGGAAGGGCAATGGCTCTACTTTCTCTCCTCACGCACCTACCAACCGATCTGGGACACCGTACAGATTGGGGCGAGCTTTGCCCGCAGCATGAAGCCCTACCTGATTACTCTGCGCAGTGACCTGCGTTCCCCTTTCTTAGAACAGCCTGCGGCTCTTGGAGAAAAAGAAGAAGAGGAACCTGAAGAGCGAGAGGAGGAAAACAGCGAGAAGAGTGCCGAGAAGAAAGAAAACAAGAAGAAGGAAGACCCAGCCCCGCTGCGTATTGACTGGGAGGGTTTGTCCCAACGGATCATTGAGTTTCCGGTGAATGAAGGCATCTATGGACAAGTTTTTGGCCTGCGCAAGCGAGTGCTTTTCAGTGAGTTTCCGCTGAGCAGTGGCAGTGAGGAAGAAAAGCAAAGCAAGCGAAAACCAGAGGGCCTGCTCTGGGCCTATGACTTCGAAAAACAGGAGAAAGAGCTATTGCTGCAGGGGCTGGATTATCTGGAAGTAACCCCTTCGGCTCGCACGATGGCCTATGCCAGCGAAGAGGGCCTGCGGGTGCTGGAAGCTGGGGCCAATGTGAATGAGGAAGATGGATCTCCTGAGGAACCTTCCCGCAAGACCGGCTGGCTAGATCTTGATCGGTTGCGCTTTGCTGTGGAGTTGCGTCCAGAGTGGCAGCAGATGTTCCATGAAGCCTGGCGTCTGCAGAGAGAGTTCTTCTGGGATGAGGAGATGTCAGGGGTCCGTTGGCAGGAAGTTGCAGGACAATATCGTCTGCTGTTGGATCGAGTAGCGTCACGGGCTGAATTGTCGGATTTGATCTGGGAGATGCAGGGTGAACTCGGTACTTCACATGCCTACGAATATGGAGGAGATTATCCTCCCAAGCGACGTTATCAACTCGGGCGACTCGGTATTGATCTGGAGTGGGATGAGGCTGCCAAACGCTACGTGATTCGACGGTTATATACTGGTGATCCCTGGCGTTCGAAGATTCGTTCGCCACTCTGTGAACCAGGGCTCAATGTGCGAGAGGGTGATTATCTCTGTGCCATTGGTGGTGTTCCTCTTGATGAGCAGACTAGCCCTGGAGAGTTGTTACTACACCAGGCTGAACAAATGGTTCCACTGACTTTGCAGCATCCAGAGAAAGATGCAAAATCTCGCATTATCACAGTCCGTACCCTGCGTAGTGAACGAGCCGCTCGCTATCGTGATTGGGTGGTAGGGAACCGCCGCTTTGTAGCCAAGCAGACTGCAGGACGAGTAGGGTATCTTCACATTCCAGATATGTCGACACAGGGCTTGGCGGAGTTCCACCGAGGATTTCTTGCCCAGGTTCACTTGGCAGGACTGATCCTTGATGTGCGTTACAACGCTGGTGGGATGGTCTCCCCGCTGATTCTGGAGAAGCTGGTTCATCGACATCTGGGCTATGATGTACGCCGCTGGGGTGCTCCGGAGTCCTATCCGTACCATACGCTGCGTGGACATTTGTTGGCGTTGACGAATCAGTTTGCTGGATCGGATGGTGACATGTTCAGCTACAGCTTCCGTGAGTTGAAAATAGGCCCCCTGTTGGGCAAACGAACCTGGGGTGGAGTGATCGGCATTGACTCCCGTTATCAGCTTGTCGATGGTACCACGACAACTCAACCTCAGTACTCAATCTGGTTTCACAAGGCAGGTTGGAATGTCGAAAACCAGGGAGTGACACCGGATGAGGTGATCGAAGACGCCCCCCATGATTATGCTGTGGGACGTGATACTCAGTTGGAACGCTCCGTTCAACGAATGCTACAGCTGCTGGAAGAGCAACCGATTGAGCCTGTGAGATTCACAGCCCGACCCCGACTAGGTTGATCAATTTGACTGCTTCCCAGGTAGAATCTGCCAGATAGAGTGGGTACAAAAAAAACATTTTTAGTTCAAAACAATCCCTTACTCACCATCTGTGATGGTCCCCACTCTCCCAGTTAGGTGAGNGTTTTTCAGACCATTGTTCGATCAAATTTTTCTTCTCCATGAGAGAGAAGGTGCCGACTGGTGTGGATGAGAGTAAATTAGCTATTTGGATAGATTGCTGAACAAGTCTTGGGTGTCTTATTAAAAATTCTAGCTGAATGTAAATTCAGTATGGTGAAAAGCAAAAAACAAAACCGAGCTTTGCCGAAATCGAACATCTCAACTTTGATCATCTGGAGAAACTGATGCAATTGAATAAAAAGCTACGAACCGTTTTGGTNTTAGGGGGAATTCTGTTGCTAAGCTCGATTCAGCAGGGATTGACTGCAACTCCAGCAGAGNTCTACCGGGAGGCAGTNCCATCTGTGGTGCTGCTAGTCAGCATGGAACCCAACTCGAAGACCCATTCCAAGGGGACAGGTTCGATGATCACCAACCAACATGTGCTGACCAACGCTCACGTAGTCCTCGGAGACANCGGACGCCCGATGGACAAGACGCTGGTTTTTTACAGCTTTGAGAATCCCAACGACGGGATTGAGCAGAATTTCCGCAAGGGACGCCAAGCGAAGGTGAGCCANTATTCAGAAAAATTGGACCTGGCCCTGCTGGAAGTGGAAGATCCACCCAAGGTAGCACCGCTTAGCTTGGGACCTGCAGATGGTGTGCAGATTGGGGATCCAGTACTGGCGATTGGGCATCCAGAAAATGGCGGACTCTGGTCGCTAACTTCTGGGCGGATTGGGGCAAGGATTCGAAACGCGAAAGGAGTGCGAGGGAATCACATCTTCCAGACAGAGGCTAGTTTGAATCGAGGCAATTCCGGAGGGCCGTTGCTCAATGAGGATGGGCAGATGATTGGAGTGAGCACCAGCATTGCTCGCAAAGCAGCAGACGGTCTGGCGATCACGGGAATCAACTTCGCAGTGCAGAGTGATGTGGCGCGAGAGTGGTTACAGTCCGTAGGACTCCGCTTGCCCAAGGTAATGGCAGTGTCTGTGAACCGACTGGCTCTGACACCAGCTCCAGAAAAGCCTGTAGCAGCTGCTCCAGAAACAAAGCCAGCTACAACCACAGCCACCACAAAACCGACCCAGCCAGCTCCTCCCGCAAAAGAGAAACCAGCTCCGGTCGGAGTCTCTACACCGCCTAAGGTCAAGGAGGAAACACAACTGCTGACGAGGCCTCGTCCCTTCCGTGATGACCAGCTGTTCGATCACATCTCGAATCAGACCTACTCAGAGTTCAGCCAGCAACTGGAAGCTGAGTTTGAAGCTTTCCAGAAGCAACAAAGCCGGTAACAACTCGCCTTTTGTTCAGTCTTCCCCCAAAACTTTTTTTGCTAACTTTACCGTGGCTTGGTCAATCATTTGACCATCGACTGCCACGGCGCCTAATCCCTGCTTTTCTGCTGCCTGTACGGCCTCTAGAACTTTTTGTGCGAGTTCGAGTTCCGCTGTATTTGGAGAAAACACCTGTTGAATCATACCCAGCTGATCAGGATGAATGGCCCACTTGCCATCACAGCCTAAAGCCTGTGCCTGAGTGGCGGACTGTTCCAGTCCAGTGACATCTCGAAAGTTGCCATAGGGAGCATCAATCGCTTGCAGATCCACTGACTTGGCAGCGGCGACCAGGCGACTCAGGACGTAGTGCCAGCGATGGCCCGAATAAACCGATTTCTCGTTTTCCCCATGACCTGAGAGGGAAACCAATGGGCCGCCAATAGCACGAGAGTAGTCTGCAATCCCAAAGACCAAAGCTTCCAGACGAGAGGAGGTTGCTGCAATTGCTTCGGACTGTACCAAACCNGCGGGGCTTTCGATGCAAGCATGCAAGCGAATAGTCTGCTGGGCTTTAGTATGCCGTTCAATTCCATCTAGTAAGTGAGTGAAACAAGCCACATCCCCTGCGTTTTCGATCTTGGGAATGACCAAAACAGAAACTCGATCCACGGCTATTTCCAAGACTTCAATCATATCTCGATAGAACCAGGCGGTCTTCAATCCGTTGCAGCGTAGTGCCAAACGGGGATGGTGCTCTGGTAGGCTCTTCAGGGTAGAAATAATTTGCTGACGAGCGGTCTCTTTCTCTGCAAGCNAGACACTGTCTTCCAAGTCAAACATCACCAGGTCGGCAGTACTCTGGAGAGCCTTGGCCTGCATTTTGGCAGAGTGTCCTGGGACCGAAAGNATGGAGCGGAGTTGAGGCATGCGTTTCCTCCAAATCAGGTTGAATCTAGCTTGAATCTCCTGCGAAATCAGNACATAGACTTCGGCAGTGTGTTTTGTNTTCGAGGGTTACANNACGGACTTCTCACAGGAATTTCCTNCTCCACCGAGAATTCACAGCTAGTGTGTATTTTCCAGAGAGTACGAATGGANTAGTGGGAGTAAGTGCCCAACCGTTTGGCGGAACANGGCTGGTTGGTCTGTGAGAATTGGTTGAAAGGTCCAGTTGTGCCCGCCTTGGCTGAGGACGCTCGACAACGCTGGGAAGCTGGAAGATTCTAGCAGGCCAGTCGGGAAAGGAAATCAGGAGCAGTGCCAGGTACGGATTCGAGGAGATCAGATCGATTAGTGGCATCCNGATCAAGTCACCGTTGCCCAACAGACATACCTGCGCTGCCTGGAAGAACTGCGGGAACTGCTCNACCGTCATCTATANTTGAGCTTTGTCANNCAGGAAGNGCACTATNCANTATGTCCCGCACAAACTCGCTATCAACGACACCTGGATCAATTTCAGTATGCTCCANGGCNTACCGTTTTTACCACCTCCTACCTCAATTGGGACTGGCATGCTGAAGAAGGAGGTCAACTGTGTTTACACTTGGCAGAGAGACTCCAGGACCTGTTACTGAGCCGAAATCGATTGGTGCTTTTTCGTAGTGTAGATATTCAGCATGAGGTGCTACTAGCTACAAGGGAACGACTGAGCATCATATGCTGGTTACGTTATCGCTCTGCGCTGCCGATTCCTGTGGCACATGGAATTGTCTGAGGTTTCCATGGTCGATAACCGATGGACTCAATCAGGTGTACCTCCCTCTTCCCCTGACTTCCCAGATGGTNTCAACCTCTCCGTTTCGCACTCCATAGAGCCGTTCATGTAGGAACACGGTGTTGTCACCGTAACCCACCATGTAATCNAGCGGATCTCCTGGACGTAGGGAGGTGTTTTCTTTGGTGAGATGGATCACCCCGTGCTCAGAGGAAAAGCTCACGGAGCCAACGGCATCCACTCCAAGTGGTTTGGGAGCGACTGACCAGCCAGGGAGGGTTTTCCAACCNGTATCTGTGATGATTCTTTTGGGACTAGGACGACTGGTGACGAGACTCCTTAGAAAAAGTGAAGGCTGAGTCTCTGCACCCCACTTGGAGTAGGCGACATCAGTNAAGATCACGCCACCAGCCTGAATTTCAGTGAGCAGCTTAAAGTTGGAGGAGATGGTATAGGTTCCACTGCCCCCACCACTGATGATTTCGATAAGAATGCCATGCTCTCTGCAGAGGGAGACGGTTGCGCTCAGTTTTTCCATGGAAGCAGAGATCGAGCGNNNTTTTTCGTCAGGATCTGCAATGGTTGCTGTNTGGCCTTCCCATGCCATCAAGCCNCTGTTTCGGATGAACTTCAACTCACTGATTGCCCGGTAAAAATCCAATACAGGCTGACCTGGATCTANACCAGCTCGGTTCATNCCCGTGTTGACCTCTAGTAGCACATTTAGGGTTACAGCAAACTTCTCAGCAATCTGATTCATCAACTGCACNGTTTCTAGGTGGTCAACCGCCACGATGATTTCATTGAATCTGGAAAGCTGACAAAGTCGCTCAATCTTCTGTTCNCCTACGACCTGATTGGCGATCAGAATGTTTTGCACACCAGCTGTGGTCATCAACTCTGCCTCACTCAACTTGGCACAAGTGACTCCAAAGGCTCCGGCATTGATCGCAAGCTTGGCGATTTCAGGGATCTTGATTCCTTTGGTGTGNGGCCGCCATTCCAAGCCTCGAGACTTAAAGTATACAGCCAAGTGCTGGATGTTTGACTCCATGATGTCGAGGTCGACCCACAGGCAAGGAGTATCGTAGTGGTTAAGTTGCATAAGAGATCTACTTGAAATTAGCTGTCGATAAAATATTGAAAGTCGGTTATTTGACCTTCACGCTTGATGCGTAGGGTGATCTTTTNTTCCAGCTGTAAGGCCTCAAAAAGTTTGAGAGCCTTGGGCAGGTTGTCCACNGTAAAGCCATTGATTTGCACAATCACATCTTTGTTTTTCAGTCCCAATTTTTCGTAGATACTTCCTTCACGAACAAAATCAAAGATAAACCAGGGTTTGCCATCTNGCTCTATTGGAATCACCCTAGCGTCATTGAGTAGTGCATTGNGATTGGNCAGTTGCTGGTCGACATAGGCTCTCTTGAAGCGAAAGATTCTTTGATCATCNGGAGGTGTTGCTAATTCTGTTATGACAATTTCAGCGTTTTGGTTTGTTTGGTTGTCTGATTGTTTAGCAGCAACAGTTTGATTGCTAGAATCTTTCACTCTTGATTTATTTGAATCTTCATTTTTTACAACTACAGGTTTAAGCACATATTGTTCTAAAAATTTTTTGTTGGGAGCAAAGAAAAACTCTTTACTCACAGATGAAGAAAACCAAGGAATGTGTCGACCATCACTTTTTTGTGCAACATCAGTACTCGTCTGTTCAAAGACTTCATTCAATTCGATCTGGACAGTTTTCATATGCTGCAGAAGAGCCGAAGTGAATAACCTCTCAGGATCGGTTTTTTTAGTAAGTGTACGCGGAGAACACNCATAGGAAATGATCATGTTTTTAGGTNTTTTTATTTCCATNATTCCTGGAGNGCCGCCATGTAATTCTTCGATGAAGGGATTGGGTGAGCATGCATCCAGAATGATGATATTGATCTGATTTCCAGCAAACTTCATCTGTCTCACCAGCTTACCCAGAGGAACTGTTTTATAAGGCACCTCNTCAATANGAGTCAGCTTGGTATCTATTGGTAACAAGTAGTTTTCATTTTCAAANTGTACCACATGGCCAGCGTAGTAGAAAACACCAACTCCTCTATTATCTNTGAGTGACCTGCCAAACTGACGAATTGCCTTCTCTGTTTCNCGTTGCTTGGCATTACTAAGGTTGCTCACTCGAAAGCCAAGGCTTTGCAGTGTGTTACTTACCTGATTTTTAGTGGCCAGAGATTGCGAGACACTTTTGGTATTCTGATAANTAGTGTTTTCTATTACCAAAGCTTGCCGATAAACTTTACTAGAGAAATCATCTCCAGAATCAGTCCTATTCCGCTGTTGAGCTAAGGATAAGCAGGGTAGTGAGGTGACAATAATAAAAAAGAGAAGAATTCTACTATGCACAGTCATNTTCATAATTAGACCCCAGCTTCCGAGACAAACTTTTTAGAATTCTACTCTCTAACTTTTTCAGACTGCTAGTACGATGTCTCATGTTTTCAGGAACGGCNACACAACAATCCCAATGCATTNTCTAGCAAGTGAAGTCCTGCCTGTTTTTGTAGGCTGAGAATGGACTCGGGATGAAACTGTACGGAAGCAATTGGAAGTTGCCGATGTTGTAGCCCCATGATCACTCCTGAATCTGTCCGAGCAGTGACTTCTAACTCAGCAGGTAGCTGTTCTGGATCAACGTAGAGACTGTGGTAACGTCCAGCCTGGAAAGGTTGAGGAAGCCCAGCGAACAGACCTGTTTCTTCATGATAAACTTCCGAAGGTTGACCATGACAAGGTTCAGTAAATGTTAACAGACGTCCTCCAAAGTGCTCAGCAATTCCTTGATGGCCCAGACAAACTCCAAAGATGGGCAGTTGACGTCTTACAGCCTCTCCAACCAGTTGAGGAACCTGTTGATCTTGAGGTGTCTTGGGTCCTGGTGAGAGGAAGAGTAGGTCTGGTTGGAACTGATCAATCATTTCATAAGGGAACCCAGACCGGAGTGTAATCACCCGAGCACCAGTCTGCCGCACATACCCTGCGAGTGTATGAACGAAGCTATCGTGATGATCTACGAAGAGTACGGTCTTACCTTGCCCGTTCACCGGTTCAATGATGTCGCTGACCTGTACTTTGCTCCGACCAAGAGTTGCATCAAGAAAAGCAGAGGCCTTGGTTCGAGTTTCCTGCTCCTCAGCCTTCGGATCAGAATGGAAGAGCAGTGTTGCCCCAGCCCGGATTGTTGCCACCCCTTCCTGTAGGTGAATTGTGCGAAGAGTCATTCCGGTGCTGGCGTAGCCGTTGAACCAGAGGAAGCCCACACAGCCGCTGTACCAGCGACGTGGGGATTTTTCGAGATTCTCAATCGTTTGCATGGCGATTGGCTTGGGTGAACCGGTCACGGTACAAGCCCACATGTGGGTTAGAATCGCATCAATTGCATCGAAACTCTCAGCGAGTTGTCCTTCCACATGATCAACGGTGTGAATCAGGCGTGAATACTTCTCAATCAGCCGACGTCCCAACAGCTTTACACTGCCTGGCACACAAATCCGAGACATGTCGTTGCGATCAACGTCTGTGCACATCGTGAGTTCAGACTCTTCCTTGGCAGAGCCAATCAGGTTCTTGATCCGCTCTGCCGTCTCCATTGCATCTTCCCCAACTGGTACTGTTCCTGAAATCGGACAGGTTTCAAAACGTCCGTTGTTGACCCGAATATACATTTCTGGCGAGGCCCCGACCAACTGTTCCTGACCAAAGTTGAGCAGAAAACTGTATGGGCTGGGATTGCGCTCACAAAGACGCTGAAAGAGCGTCAGTGGGGTACTGTCGAAGTCAGCGGAAAAAGCCTGCGAGAGCACAACNTCAAAGAANTCACCACGCTGACAACCAGAACGGATCTGTTGCACTTTCTCTTCAAATTCACCCTCGTTGTGATCACACTGTACGGCCCCGTCTGCCCGGCCAAATNCCATTGGAAAGGTAGTACCGGTATTCAGGTGAGGTTCTGTCCAGCCTTCTGGAGTATAGATGCGGTAGCAAATGCTGTAGGCCAACTCCTTCTGGCGGTCGACCACAACNAGGTCGGTGGGTAGGAAGAGATGACAGTCCCGCTGATCTTCCGGTCGTNTGTGACGTTGCTCCAGCTTCTCAAATTGAAAAACTAGGTCGTAGCCGAAGGCACCATAGAGTCCTAGATATGGTTCGTCNGAGCGAAACAGGTCAGCAATGGCTCGAATGACGGAGAAGAGGCTGGGTTGCCGACTACGCTCTTCTTCAGGGAACCAACCTGTCATTGGACTTGTAACTCCTTGAAGCGCATTAGGCGTGGCTGTGAAGGACTCCAAATGAGGGTGGTCTTCCAGTACTTCCTGCAACAAGGGCAGCAAGCGCTGACCGTTTTTATTCAGNGCATTGATTGAAAAACTACGTTCCCGGGCAANCAACTCCAAGGANGGATTGACGAAGCCAATGTCCCAGCGGGAATAGCGGTCAGGTACTTCGTAGTTACTGACCATCAACGCTCCCTTGTGGTTGTCNATCTGGTCTGTAATACGCCTAAGTGCCGTGGAGGCGTCCAAGGGAGTAACNATCTTTTCTACGGGAATGCCTCGGTAGGTGCTGAATCCGCAAGTTTCCATGCTGTGTTGTTGATTGAAGGATGGGAATTGGATTGAAGAAAACAGAACTTAGCAATGATGCCAGATTCTACCATGACTGNTGAATCCTTACCATGACGCTTCTGCTTGGGCAACAGCAGTGACAAAATTCACCACNTTCTTCGGATCTTTACGACCNGGAGCACTTTCGACTCCACTGGCAACATCCACGCCGAACGGTCTCACCTGAAGGATGGCTTCTTCTACGTTGTCTGGCCGCAAACCTCCAGCAAGCAGCAATTTGCCNTGATCTCTTAAGCGTGTGGCTACACTCCAGTCGAAGGCGTGTCCAGTTCCACCATACTGCCCAGCCTGGGCTGCATCCAGCAGAAACAACTCTTGACTGTAGCTACGAATTTCCTCTTCTGCCAGATTACCAGCCACCCGAAATGCTCGAAACCAAGGGACCTGTAGGGCATGAGCAAAGCCTGGGCTCTCATCACCATGCAGNTGNGCTACATGTAATCCGGTCTGTTGNAGAATCTCTTTAATTTCTTTTGCTGAAGCATTCACAAAGACCCCAACAGTATNTACTGCTGGAGGCAGNTGCTCCACGATGGTCGCAATTGCTNCGGGTGGTAGATAGCGTTTGGATTCTTGGTAGCAATTGAAGCCAAGCCACTGGACCCCTAATTCGACACAGGTNAGTGCTTCGTCTGCTTGGGTCAGGCCACAGACCTTGATGATGGTTTTGGTAGACATGTAGGAAGTTAGTAATAGTGCATCAGCAGACCGCTTGGAAAACTACAATGATTCCAAGGAGACTAATAGGTTTTCGATAAAANAACACAATCATTATCTAATAACAAAGCTTTGTCGTAGAGACAGCTTTTAAGATAGTGATCAGAGCAAAGGTGGCCGTGAAATGAATCAAGGACAGATATAGCTTAAGGANAAGATAACAGAAATGTTCTTGACAACTTGATTAGCAAAATTTAATGTCCGCCAAAACNAAATTATATATAATATACTAAAATAAAACAAATAAAACAAATAAATTCAATTANATAAANTGAAAAGAGAGNTGATGTGAAAAAACTAGAAAGATGGAGTTTGCCTATGAAATGATGAGACTGGAGTGGAAGATATTTCAGAACAAAATTTTCCTCTGGAGGACATATGAAGTTCAAAAAATTGTTGATGCTAGCATCAACACCAATGNTGATGACAGGAATTGTTTATGCGGCAAAGTACCAAGAGGCACCAGAACTAGCACAACTGGTCAAGTCAGGTAAATTGCCTGCCGTCGAAGAGAGACTTCCGGACAATCCAGTAGTAGTTGGTCCAGGAAGAGAAGTAGCTCTTGATGACCTGCCAAACTGGGAAGTTGGGAGATATGGTGGTGAGTTCAGGTCAATTTCTCATCTCAGTGACTATGACTGGAACCTCAGAGATGCGGTAAACGAGGGGTTTTTGTCAACTCCNGCTCACAAAGCTGGGCCAATTGAGGCAAATATTGCAGAAGAGTTCGATATCAACGATGACTACAGCGTCTTTTACTTCAAGTTGAGAAAAGGATTGAAGTGGTCAGATGGAGTTCCAGTCAGTACAGAGGACATAAGGTTCACCTACGAAGAGGTAATCAAGAATAAAGAGATTACTCCTACGCCCCACTACCGTTTCAGGAGTGGTTGTAAGCCAGATGGTAAACTTGCCGAATTAGAAATCATTGATGATCTTGCTTTCCGCATCACTTATGAAAAAGGCTGTGGCAGATTGATGAAGCATTTTGGTGCGAGTCAAGTTTGGGGTGCNCAGTACAACGACTGGATGCAACCAAGNCATGTGCTNAAAAAGTATCATCCTGATCATGCGAGCAAAGCGGAGATTCAAAGGCTGCTTAAGGAGAAGGGGTACAATGATGATGAATGGGTGAGGTTATTCAAGGATATTCACGTTGAGTGGTATGAAATACCAAGAAAAGTAACAGNCGGGTATCCGAATCTAGGGCCATGGATTCGTGTTGAGTCCTCACCAGAATTAATAGTCATGGAGAGAAACCCATACTATTTCAAAGTTGATACAGCGGGTAATCAGCTGCCCTATGTGGATCGATATGTCTCTGTTCAGGTAGCGGATGCGGAGAACATTCCTCTAAAAGTGATCGGGGGTGAAGTGAACTTCCATCGCGATCTGATTGAGCACGATAAAGTCCCGTTACTCAAGAAGAACGAGAAAAATGGAAATTATCGAGTATATACCAACCTCGTTTACCATAATGCTCCAGTAGCAATGATGTTCAACTACAATAATCCAGATAAAAACTGGCAAAAGGTTGTCTATCAGAAGGAATTCAGGTTGGCAGTAAACATGGCGATAAACAACCAAGCGATTATCGATTCTCAATTCTTAGGAATGGGAAAAAGATCAGAGTGGTTCCCTCTAGAATTCAATCCAGAAAAAGCGTCATCAATTCTCGATTCGATTGGGATGGATAAGAAAGACGCTGAGGGATTTCGTATAGGGCCAGATGGAAACACGTTTGAGATAATCTTTGAGATACCAAACACTGCTGGAGATTGGATTCGGATGGCAGAACTGATCAGGTCAGATTTGCAAGAGGTTGGACTGAAGACAACTCTGAAAGCGATTAGCGATGACCTATTTCAGTCAAGAAGAAACTCAAATGAACTATACGCAGCAATGAGTTGGATGGATGATGTAAATTGGCCCTATCTAGTGTTTGATTACATGCCAGACCAGAGGATCAATTGGGGCTCAAAGTGGCATGAATGGTACACTTCAGGAGGTCAGTCAGGAGAGGAGCCTCCGCTATGGATCAAAAACCTCTATCAGATTGATGAAGAGATCCGAAAAGTGTGGCCAGGAACAGAAAGAGCGAAGGATGCAGAAGCTGTCTTTACAGCGTGGATGAAGGAGTATATCCCACTGTTCCCAGTTGCCAGAGATGTTGTTGGACCAGTCATTATCCCACCAAATGCTGGAAATGTTGCAGAAAGTGGATTTTCCTCAGCAACATTTTTTGCAGCTGAGCAAATTTTCTTCAAATAGCATTTAAGTTGACAGCAATCACAATTCTGTGATTGCTGTCTTCAAAAAACTAAATCAAAGAAATAATGATAAAAAATCTGAAAAAGATGAAAGTTTCATAAAGTGCTATACTACATCTTTAAAAGAGTTTTAATACTTATTCCTCTCTTATTCTTTATTTCTGTTTTAATTTTCGTAGTTATACAACTACCACCAGGAGATTTTCTAGATATCTATATCTTTAAACTTAAGCAATCAGGGGTTGAATTATCACCAGATGTAAAACAAAGTTTAGAAAAGCAATATGGGCTAGATCAACCATATTGGTATCAATATTATCGCTGGATTTCAAATATTATATTAAGAGGAGATTTTGGCTATTCCTTTGGCTGGAATCAGCCGGTAAATAATATTTTGCAAGAGAGAGTTTTAATTACATTAATTATTTCAGTAGCTAGTATTTTCTTAGTTTGGATCATATCAATCCCAATTGCAGTTGTCTCCGCTACTCGACAATATTCTTTATTTGATTACCTGTTTACATTTGTGGGTTTTGTCGGCTTAGCAGTCCCTAATTTTTTGCTTGCATTGATGCTTGCATGGTTTGTATACGAAAAAACAGGTCTTGCGATCACAGGATTGTTTTCAAAAGAATATATCGATCAGGCATGGAATTTTGCTAAGTTTATAGATTTGTTGAAACATATCTGGCTACCAATTGTGATTGTTGGTGTTGCAGGAACTGCAGGGATGATCCGAGTATTGAGAGCCACCTTGCTTGATGAATTGAGAAAGCAATATGTAATTACCGCAAGAGCAAAAGGGGTCAGTGAGATTAAGCTATTGATGAAATACCCAATAAGAATCGCGTTGAATCCTGTCTTTAGTACAATTGGTTGGTTGTTACCAGCAACTTTCTCCGGAGAAGTTATTGTTGGCATCGTTTTAAATTTGCAAACAATTGGGCCTGTATTAATGAGAGCAACTCTTACACAGGATATGTACTTGATTGGCAGTATTGTACTTATTCTAAGTTTTTTAACTGTAATTGGTACTTTAATTTCAGATATTTTGTTAGCGTGGTTAGACCCTAGAATAAGATATTAAGTAAAAAGAAGTGCAAAAATCATCAAGCCACTACGAATCAATTCTTAANGCGACNCAAAGTCGTCTTATTTGGCTGCGTTTTAAAAAACATAAAATTGCTGTATTAAGTTTAATATTACTAATAATCCTTTATGGNGTTAGTCTTTTTGCAGAATTTTTTACTCCTTATGACATAGAAAAAAGGTTCCCTGGTTTCGAGAATGCAAGACCTTCTACAGTCTATTTATTTGATGAAAATGATAAATACATTGGTTTTCATTTTTATGAATTCAAAAAGAAAATAAATCGAGAAACATTTGAAGTCGAATTTGTTGAAGATAAGAAAAAACCAGTGAAAATTGAGTTCTTCACTACAGGAAAAAATTATAAATTATTAGGAGTAATCCCAGCAAATTTAAAATTTTNTCATTCTGAAAAGCCNTTCTTTTTATTTGGTGGAGATAGACTAGGTCGAGACCTGTACACAAGGACAATGATCGGGATGAGAATCTCATTGTTTATAGGTCTTGGTGGGGTATTTTTTAGTTTTGTTCTGGGNTGTTTATTTGGTGGTATATCAGGTTATTTTGGTGGATTCATTGACAATGTNATTCAGCGAATGATTGATGTACTGTTGTCAATTCCAACAATACCTCTTTGGATGGCACTTGCTGCCGCAATACCAAGAGATTGGACTGTATTACAAACTTATTTCGCAATCACTATTGTTTTAGCAATTGTAGGCTGGGCAGGGTTAGCAAGAGTTGTACGCGGTAAGCTACTCGCCCTACGGGAGGAAGACTACATACTTGCAGCGCAGATTGCTGGAGTAAAAGAGTCCAAAATTATTATTANTCANCTGCTTCCCAATTTTTTCAGTTATCTGATTGTTCATCTGACACTGGCTATTCCTGCGACGATTTTGGGTGAAACAGCATTGAGTTTTTTAGGGTTAGGAATTCAGCCTCCNGCTGTAAGTTGGGGCTCTTTGCTCAAAGATGCTCAGGATCTCGTGACTGTTGCTGAACGACCTTGGCAGTTGATTCCCGGAGCTTTTGTTGTATTTGCTGTCTTAATGTTCAATTTTATTGGCGATGGCTTAAGAGATGCTGCAGATCCTTATTCTTAGGTAAAACTACAAAATGGCTGTTCAGAAAGAATTAAAATTTTTTCCTGTAGAGAATACTAATAAGAAAAGATTAACCACTGAACAGATAGAATCATTTAATAAAAGTGGTTTTATCTTTCCAGTTACAGTGTTCAACTCTGTTCAAATTCAGAAGATCTCGACTTACTTTAACTCACTTTTAGATAGTGCTAAAAAAGTCGGATATGAAGATTATTCTATTAATGGTTGGCACTATCACTGTCGAGGGATTTACGACATAATGATGGATTCAGTAATTTTAGATTATGTTTCTGATTTGCTGGGGCCAAACGTATTAAATATCATGACTCATCTTTTCTATAAAAAATCTCAGGATGAGAGAAGGGTAAGCTGGCACCAGGATGCGTCTTACTGGCCACTGACACCAACAAAAACGGTGACCGTATGGTTGGCATTGGATGATGTGAGCGAACAGAATGGTGCAATGAAATTTATCCCTGGATCACACTGCCATGGACAGATCCCATTTCAAAAGAGTGATCTGGAGGAACACAATGTTTTGAATCAAACGGTTACTGACNCTCAGGGATGGGGTAAAAGTGCTGTGAGTGTTGAGTTGAATGCTGGTCAAATTTCTATTCACTCCGATCTTCTTCTACATGGCTCAGAGCCGAATCTTTCAAAAACTGATAGAAGGGGACTGACCCTGCGTTATATGCCATCAGATGTTCAGTGTATTGATTCGAACTTTGCAAAGAATCNTCGAGCTTTTCAATGCTTGGGCAAAAACCCTGAAAAGCACTGGTCCGTTTTATCACCTCCGATTGGTGAGGCAATCCCACTTAAATTGGAATCTCCGTTGTGAGTAATGCATCCCTACTCTCCATACAGAATCTTCGTGTTGAATTCCATCTTGATGAAGGCACTCTGAATGCTGTCAATGATGTTTCTCTTTCAATTGATAAAGAACAGACACTTGGCATCATTGGTGAGAGTGGTTGNGGAAAAAGCGTAACAGCTCAAAGTGCTTTACGGATNATTCCTAAACCNGGTCAAATCAAGTCAGGGTCAATTTTATACCNTGGTAACGANGGCCAAGTTACCGATCTGGCATCANTGANTCTGAATGATAAAAAANTNAGAGATGTNCGAGGTAAGGAAATCTCAATGATTTTCCAGGAGCCAATGACTTCTNTAAGCCCNGTGCACACAATTGGNAACCAAATTCAGGAGAGCATACTCTTACANACNGATNTCGANAAGAAAGCNTCCAAAGAACTAGCAATTGANATGCTTACNAAAGTNGGTATTCCTTTGGCANANAAGAGGTTTGATTCTTATCCTCANCACTTGTCAGGAGGAATGCGGCAAAGAGTGATGATTGCNATGGCTCTNAGTTGTAGNCCTCGNCTNCTNATNGCTGATGAGCCNACAACAGCCTTNGATGTGACAGTTCAGGCNCAAATNNTACANCTNCTNTCAGAATNNAAATCTTCCCAGCANATGAGNATGCTNTATATTTCTCATGANCTGGGAGTAGTCGCTGATATAGCNGATAANATTGCTGTNATGTATCTTGGTAGAGTCATTGANATTACNTCAAAGGAGAAATTATTCTCAGAACCTAAGCANCCATATACCTGNCTNCTTATCGAAAGTATTCCNAAGATTGGNCTNTCCAANGANCAGCGNCTCTCNACGATAGAAGGTAATGTGCCAATCCCCCTTAATCTAAAGCATGAATGTGGTTTTTTCTCNAGNTGTCCAAAGAGANTNGAAGGCCTCTGCNATAAAGCAATTCCTGAATTNAATAAAATTTCTGATGATCANAAAGTAAGTTGCTTNCTTTATNACNAGAAAAATGANTAGTAAAGTCTNTATGGCNGAANCAGAAAANNTNTTGATGTCNGTNCGTAATTTAAAGAAACACTATNCTATTGGTAGTANTTTTTTTAAATCAAACAACGAATATGTCAAAGCTGTTGATGGAATTGATCTGGATCTCTACTCAGGGAAAACACTNGGACTTGTTGGGGAAAGCGGCTGTGGCAAATCCACTTTTGGAAAATGTATTATTCGGGCAATCGAGCCTACTGCTGGAGAGATCAAAGTTTATCTCGATAAAGAGTATTCTATTCGAGAAATGAGAAAGAATGAATTTCGAACCTTTCGAAAAAATCTTCAGATGATTTTTCAGGATCCAAATTCATCGTTAGATCCCCGAATGACGATCAGAGATATCATTTCTGAGCCAATTAAAGCCAATTCAACTATTGGCAAAACCCAGATTGAAGAAAAGGTGAGGTACTTGATGGATATAGTTGGTTTGAATCCAAATCAACTGTATCGTTATCCACATGCTTTTTCTGGAGGACAACGTCAAAGAATCGGGATTGCAAGAGCCTTGGCCAGCGATGCCAAAATCATTATCTGTGATGAAGCTGTTAGTGCGCTAGATGTATCTGTTCAAGCCCAAATCATAAATCTGCTAAAAGATTTACAAGAAAAGTTTAATCTGACACTATTGTTCATTTCTCACGATCTGGGTGTTGTTGAGCATCTGTCAGATTCTGTTGCTGTAATGTATCTTGGAAAGATTGTTGAAGCTGGCACAAGTAAAAATGTCTTCAATAATCCACAACATCCTTATACAGAAGCTTTATTATCTGCAGTACCTAAGGGATTTTTAGCGAAAAACAAAGAAAAAATTATTTTGAAAGGTGAAATTGCAAGTACGGGAAACCTTCCAAGTGGCTGCACTTTTCATCCTCGTTGCATATATGCAAAAGATATTTGTACATCTAGCATACCTCCCGAAAATAAAGTATCAGTTAATCAACTGGTCTCTTGCCACTTCAATAACGAACATCAACTCCACGGTTTTGAATACTACACTTCAACCTAGCTCATATGAGACAGCAAATACTCTTTCTATACTTAGAAAATTCTTCCTTGGATTCAAAAGTGATCTCATGGGGATTTTGGGATGGTACAGGTAAAACTCAATCTTATGCAGGAGATTCTGATTCACCACCCTATGGGACCGGCTTCGATGCTATGCTTGACGGATGGTTTTTGATTCAAGCTTCACCACTTTTAACTGCCGCTAGCGGTAACGAATACAAGACTAGTTTTTTCCAAAATGAATTTATTTTTGAAAAAAAGGTATTAGGAAATGATTGATACACTTAATTTACTTACAACATCTCAAATGGCTGAATTTGCAGCTAAAGGCTGTTTACGATTTGACGGACTAATTGATAATGATCTTAATCAAGAATTTCTAGATTTGTTTGCTGAAGATATTGGTTCTGATGATAGGTATGTCAACAGGGCTATTCCAAATTGTAAACCAGGTACCCATCTGTCGAAAGCATTTTCCCAGGCTCATCCCCTTAGTAAGATTTTGGCTCAGCCTGTTGTTGCAGGTGCAATGAAAAGTCTTATGGGAGAGAATCCAATTTTTGATCATCATCATGTTCACATGACTTTCCCAAATAGAAGTCGTGTACAAACCAACCATCAGGATTCGACGATTGATCTGAGATCAAAAAATTTTGACATTCAGATGATTTATTTTCCCCACGAAGTAAATGATAAAATGGGTGGAACTCGTTACATTCCTGGGACTCACCTTAGAACTGTGCATGAATCACAGATTGCTCGATATCAAAATATTCGCGGTCAGATCCGTGTAGCCTGCCCTGCTGGTACCATTATTTTTTTCCATCATGGGATCTGGCATGGTGGTGGGAAGAATATGGGTGAAACTCCAAGAATTATGTATAAACTTCGAGTACAACCATCTGGATCTCAATCCCTTCAGTGGGATACCAGCGATCTAACGGAAGACCGAATTAAGAGTTGGCAAAGGCCAATTTTCCACGCTTTTGGTCAAACTAAAGAGGATGATGTACCCTCAAAACTGATGTCTCATGAACCATGGTTTGATAACACCAGTCGACTTGAATACATGAATAGAATTCGCTTTTGGCGAACATTACTTGATAATGCAGAAATTGACATAGATTATTGGTTGACTCGGGTGGAGAATGAACCGGCTAATATTAATCATTAATATCCTTTAACTTTTATTTAACCACTGTAGATTTTTGAAATTAATTACACAGTAAATCATATTATAGCGCCGAAACATGTGATTATGGAAAAGTTGATTCTGTTGAACTCAATTCAAATGGCTGAATTTGNAGCTAAAGGCTGTCTTCGCTTTGATGGTTTGATTAATGAATCATTAAATACAGAGTTCTTAGACTTATTTCCTGTTGATATTGGATTAAACGACAAGCATGTTAATAAGCTCATTCCTAATTGTAAGCCTGGCGAGTTGTTATCAAATGCATTTCCAATCAATCATCCAATCAGTAAAATTCTCGATAATCCCGTTGTAGCTGGAACCCTGAAAAGCCTGATGGGAACTAATCCTATCTTTGATCATCACCATGTGCACTTGACCTTTCCTAATAGAAGTCGCGTACAAACTAACCATCAGGATTCAACGATTGACTTGAGGTCAAAAAACTTTGACATTCAAATTATTTATTTTCCCCATGAAGTCACTGCGGAAATGGGGGGAACACGCTATGTTCCAGGAACCCATCTACGAATAATTAATCAATCACAGATTGCAAGATACCAAAACATCCGTGGCCAAGTCCGTGTGGTATGTCCTGCCGGCACCGTCATCTTTTTCCACCATGGAATCTGGCATGGTGGTGGGAAGAATACGAGTGATGTTCCAAGAACCATGTATAAACTTCGAATACAACCATCTGGATCTCAATCTCTCCAATGGGATACTACTGATATCACCAAGGAAAGAATACGGAGTTGGCAAAGACCCAAATTAAGTGTCTTTGATAATGCTGGTTCTGATGAAATTCCCAATACTCTCATGTCTTCTGAACCTTGGTTTGATAACACAGGTCGACTTGAATACATGAACAGAATCCGGTTCTGGCGAATGTTGTTGAATGATCCTGAGATAGACATAGATTATTGGTTAACTAGGATCGAAAATGAGCCATCAAGTACTACTACGTAAATCTGCTAATACAAGCCTAGAAAAACATCCCAATTATCTCCTGTCTTTCTAATCTGTTTGATGACAAGTTGGACTCGATGTTTGAAGTGATAATATTTGATAATTATAAATTATGAACATTATTTATATAATCACTGACCAGCAAAGATACGACACAATTAACGCACTAGGTTATCCTTTCATGGAGACACCTAATATTGANAGATTGGTTAAAGAAGGCTGTACATTTAGAAATTGTTTTGCAACAGGTCTNTCATGTGCTCCTTCAAGAGCTTCAATTTTCAATTGTTACTATCCGCATACGACTGGAATTTTCCGAAATGCCTGTAGCTGGAAGCATTCCTGGATCGAACTTCTATCAGAGNAAGGATATCATACTGTAAATATTGGTAAAATGCATACTTGGCCATTCAATACNCCCTGNGGNTTNAAGGAGCGCTANAATGTAGAAAACAANGATCGATTTCTTGAAGGTAGATACTATTTTGATGAGTGGGATAAAGCGCTTGCTTCACATGGTCTAGTNAAGCAGCAGCGATCNAGCTACAGAACTAGAGAAGANTANNNAGTCTCTTTNGGTGCNTTNGATTGGGAGTTNCCTGANAAAATGCANGCTGATATGTTTGTNGGTGACATGGCTNNNTGGTGGATAAAAAANCANCCAGTTTCACAGCCGCTNTTTCTCCAGATTGGATTCCCNGGNCCTCACCCACCTTANGANCCNNTACCANCTTTNTCNTCTCGNTATTNGAGCAAAGATNTNNCAATCAANGATGTTAGNNCTGCTGAANTAGANTCNCTTCCACCTCCCCTCAAAGCNTANAGGAANCATTGTACGGAAGTAGATCATGATTCAATTCTTGATCAGTTATTCCCCACCAAACAACAAAGATTTAGACAAAGGGCGTATTATTTGGCGAATATCACAATGATCGATCAAAAGATTGGTGAAATTCTTGAGGCACTTGATGAACAGGGTTATTTAGATGACGCAATGATTGTGTTTACTTCTGATCACGGAGACTGCCTTGGTGACCATGGCCTTAGCCAGAAGTGGTCAGGCTATGATCAGGTAGTGCGCGTTCCTGCAATTGTTTGGAAGCCTGGTACTGTTAAGGCGGGTCATGAGGTTAGCAGTCTTTGCCAGCAGTTCGATATTTCACAAACGCTGCTTGAAATGGCTGGGATTCAAATCCCTTCATCCTTTGAAAGCGAGTCGGTGATGGATGGTGTACTCGGAAAATTACAATCAGGAAGAAAATACGTTTTTGCAGAGCAGGGCGGTGATGGCAATTTAACGGATGCCCAAATGGTAACTATGGTTCGTTCTGAAAAATGGAAAATGATCCATTATGCTGGAGAAACATTTGGTCAATTATTCGATCTAGAAAAAGATCCCTTGGAAATTAGAAATTTGTGGGAAGACACTAGTTATGATGTTGAAAAAAAATCATTACATGAGGCTCTTCTTAATTGGCACATTCAAAGTCAGTATCGCACTAGAGATTGGGCTAATGATTTCAGATAGGATAATAAAAGTAATAGACTTTTGAGGAGTGTTCAGTAGACGTCAATATTAGTAGGAGTAAAACGCAAAGTTTTAAAAAATTAGACCAAAACTCTTACATTAATGACGTAAAAAGAAAATTTATCCAAAAAACTACAAGATCACCACTACAGAAGCTATCAGACCGCAGTAAAAGAAATCAATAAATTTTGAAAAATTATGGTTAATTCATGTAGTACCCTGATTTAAATATTTAAAATTATTTTTCCAATTTACTTCTAGGTCAGCTCTCCAAGTTTCGGCAGCATACTTTAGTTCTGTAGTCAGAGATGGTTCTGATTTACTCAGGTTTTTAGATTCCGCAGGATCTTTAGATAGATTGGCAAGAAAAACATGGTCTTCGTCAGGCTGTCCTTCGACAATTTGGCCATTCAAAACAAGCTTCCAATCTCCTCTTCGAATACTCGTTTGGTCATTCATTTCCCAGAAAAGATCTCTTTCTAAGGCTGGTTGCTTTCCTTCAAGGAAACCAGCCTGAGAGATTCCATCCAATTCCATATCAGATATATCCAAGTTCAGCCATTCACAAACAGTAGGCAACATATCAAAAGAACAAAAAGGCTCTTCAACAATTTTACCGGCAGGCACTACACCAGGATAATGTACAATTCCAGGAACACGTACTCCTCCTTCAAATAAACTAAACTTGTGTCCCTTAAATCCTCCAGACGAACCACCATAATAGGGATCTAGGGTCCCATCTAACCAATTTCGACTTTCTCTTGATGGACCGTTATCTGAGGTAAAAAAAGTTATTGTATCCTCATTGAAATCAAGTCGGACTAATTCGTTAAAAATCTCACCAATACCGTCATCTACAGCACTCACCATGGCCGCCATTACCTGCCTATCCCAAGGTAAGTCTACAAACCGGTCCATATATTTTTGAGGAGCATGCATTGGATAGTGTGGTGCATTGTATGGGATGTAGAGGAAAAATGACTTTGAAGCTTTCTTTGCCTTACGTAATGCTTGAATGGAGTATTCTGTAATAACCTCAGTAAGATATTCTCCGTTTTTCCAAACCTCTTTGTTATTGACCCATAAGTCATGGGTTGGATTCATACCGGGCCCCTCTCTGTTCATTCCCCAATAGAAGATGTGACTAAAAAAATCTACGCAGCCTGCAAGAAAGCCAAACCACTGTTCAAATCCATGATCTTGAGGACGACATCCCTCTGCCAGTCCTAAATGCCATTTACCACTCATGGCGGTATGATAGCCTAGTCGGTCTCTTAAAATTTTAGGTAAAGTTAGAGTTTCTTTGGGCAAGCCAGTGGCTTTGCGATGACCATCTAAAATTGCTCTAACACCCGCGTTAGCGGGATATCGGCCAGTAAGGAGAGCAGCTCTTGAGGGAGAGCAAACTGGAGAGTTGGAATACCAACACTTAAATCGGGCTCCTTCATTGGCCAAGCGATCAAGATTTGGAGTTTTAAAATCAGTTGCACCCATACAGCTTAAATCGCCATACCCTTGATCATCGGTCATAATTACAATCACATTTTTTTTCATTGTATTCCAAAATTATTAAATTAAATTTTCTATTTGATGGCACCTCAAGTTAAACTAAAAATTAGTTTTTCTGAAAATATCAAAAAATTAAGATTAGAGTTGGAATGATTGTGGTCGTACAACCTACGGTCAAAGGTTTCTATTGAACGGTTTCATCACCAAAAAAACTGAGCTAAAATCAGCAGCAAGGTTTTTACACCATCATTAGTTAACAGGGAAAGTGCAAGAATATATTCAGACTGCACAACTCAAAATTAAGTAAAAGGCAGTTGCGACTAAACCAGGGTAAACTAAAATTAGTATAACGAATATTACTATTTTAAATCGTGAAGCACTATCTAAGATCACTATTTCATCTGAAATAATAAAAATATATTTGTCGAATATCCAACCAACAAATAAATTTAAAAAATTTTTATTATAGCAGTATAGATAAGGATGGTAATAGATAAAATCTTATCAAAAACAGCATGTGTGAAAATAGTAAAAACTGGATTAATTAATATTATCTAAGGAAAAAATTATCCCCCAAGGATATAGCATAAAATAATACCTCTGCTTTTAAATCTAGATCAAGAAATTGTATATGCGGCAAATATTGAAAAAATATAAACAATAGAGCTGTTAGTAATACAAGTTTGATAACTTTCACTGAATATATATATATAATTATCTAAAGTCCAATTATATCAATTATTGAAACTCGCTATTACTATTAATCTGAAAATGTAGTAATACTTGATGATAATATTATTTTTTGGCTCTAACCTTTTTGAAATTAGTCCTGGGTTCAGAGATATTTCCTTCATGAAATCATGAAATTTGGAGTTAGGTGTGTCAGCAAAAACAATCCTGATGAATGAACAACTGGTGGAATATTTACGAAAAAATTCTGTGAGAGAGCCAGAGGTGCTAATAGAACTTCGTGAAGAAACACAGAAGCTACCCAATTCAGGAATGCAGATCTCTCCAGAGCAGGGCCAGCTGATGTCAATGCTGGTCAAGCTGGTCAGTGCACGGAAGATTGTTGAGATTGGAACCTTCACAGGGTACAGCTCCACAGTGATGGCTTTAGCGATGCCTAAAGAGGGCAAGTTGATCGCTTTCGACATTAGTGAAGAGTATACTCGAACAGCACGTATGTTTTGGAAAAAAGCCGGTGTGGATCAGCAGATCAAACTAGTTCTGGGTAATGCTAAGGAGAGCTTAAAAAATTTTTTGCAGGCGGGTGAACAGGGAAGCATTGACCTAGCCTTTATTGACGCTGACAAGACATCTTACATAGAGTACTATGAATATTGTCTGCAATTGATTCGGCCTGGTGGGTTGATTTTAGTAGACAATGTCCTATGGGGTGGTCAGGTGGCTGATGTTTCGAATCAAGATAAAGATACAGAAGCTCTTCGAGTTTTCAACTCAAAGCTGTCTGATGACCAACGTGTTGATCTGTGCATGGTACCGATTGGGGATGGACTGACCATCGCTCGAAAACGCTGAAGACCCCTCAGCCCAATGAATACTGTAACATCAAAACGAGGAGCGGATTCTCAACATATCTTCCGTGTTTCCGGAAAGCACAAGATCTGCATACTTTTGAGGTTGATCACGAAGCACATACTCATCTTCTTCTACCATCCACTGTTGCCAAAGTGGCAGCATTTCTTCCCCGTCCCGCTCTATTCCACGCTTCAGCCGTAATTCTCGATTTGTCTCAATGTAGATTGAAAAACTGAGATAACGACGAAACTCTGATCTCGAAGCACTAACACCCTCTAAGATCATAACATAACAGGGTTCCAATGTTTCCCACTGCCCCAGTTGGTTAGCCTGCCAATCGAACTTCTGGTAGTGAGCTACATGGTTTTGCCGCAGAGGTTCCAAAACTTGTTCAATTAGCCGTGGGTACCAGTCGACAGGATGATCCCAGGAAGCAAAATCATCGGTATGTATGATAGGACAGTGATCGAGAGACCCAGCTAGACTTGTAGCAAACGTTGTTTTGCCAGCTCCACCGCAGCCATCGATTGCTATGATGCGAGTGTGCATTTGATCTGGAGATGTGGCTGCAGAGATGAGTTCCTTGATTGCTTGTAAAAGCTGCATGAAGTAGAAGTTGCGGCAGAAAGTCGGGAATTAAGTTTCTAGGCCACCGTCTTTAGAGGTCCTAACTAAAAGTAGATTACTCTGATCGACAGAGTAAAGTTTTTCGGGTAAATGAATGAAAAATCAAAGGTAGACTAACATCTAATTTTTTTCTTAGAATTGTTTAGAGATATGAAACAAGGAAAGAGTTGTTAAGCATCTGTGCTGCTGATAGAAATGAGAAATACTTAGCTGTTAGGGAACATGATTGCGAAATGGATCTATCGGCAAAAAGTAGTTACAAAACACTTAAATCACATTGAAAGCATTGGGTTGTATTTATTGGTAAGAATAAGAATTTTAGAAATTTAAAGAGGAAAGACTACAAAAAATATTGTGGGTAGTGGCAAGCACAAGCAGGTGGAGATGTAAGACAAAAAACTATCATGGGGAGAAAATATCAATTAATATATTAAGATGACTCGGAAGATTTAAGAAATGAAGAAACTGCTGATGTTAAAAAATGTTGTACTTGGTGATACACACTGAGCACTATGACATAGAC
>NYVT01000078.1:0-34936 GCA_002684675.1 Deltaproteobacteria bacterium | reverse complement strand
GGATGTCAGGGGATAGCGTCGGTGGCCTGATCCGAGCCCAGATTAGAAATACTCCTCCTGGACTGGGGGAACCTGTTTTTGACAAACTGACTGCAGATTTGGCAAAGGCAATGATGTCACTCCCTGCAACCCGTGGTGTGGAATTTGGCCTTGGCTTCGACTCTGTCCTGATGCGTGGATCAGAACACAATGATCGTTTTCATAAAGAAGATGGACGCATTCGAACAGATACGAACCGGTCTGGGGGTATTCAGGGTGGCATTAGTAATGGAGAAGCAATCGACCTAAGGGTTGCCTTCAAACCCACAGCAACGATCAATTTTGCCCAAGAGACTGTTACTCGTGCGGGCGAGAGTACCGAATTGAGAGCCAAAGGCCGGCATGATCCTTGTGTCTTACCCAGAGCCGTACCTATGGTTGAAGCAATGATCAACCTTGTTCTGCTGGATCATTGGTTGCGCAATCGCAACAAAAAGCTCCCAGACATGGAAGGATAAATCCTCCAGAACGCTGATTCAAAATGCTTGGCTTTTCTTTTGCAGTTAAAGTTAATTTGAGTATATAGTGATAATGNANNCGATTTGCAAATAGGATTTGCCAACAAGGTCCCATGAATCAGCAAAGAAAGTTTCAGGANACCCGCCACTTTTCAGATTCNCTTAGCCAACGATTGGTNGTCCGTCGTTATCAACCAGTATTTCGGAGAAGCTGGAATCCGTACCAACCAGCAATGTTTGTTGCAATGGGCGTTGTCTGTTTCGCCTGCTCGCTTGCGGTACAGATACTCNTCCTAAGCTAATATTTTATGCCTTATGATGTCTTCAACGGGGATGCTGATGGGCTCTGCGCCCTGCAGCAGTTGAGGCTTCATAAACGTGTAGAAGGCACTCTTCTGATCACTGGCCCCAAACGAGAGACCTCTCTTCTTCGAANGATCCCTTCAGTTGAACCAACAGAAATCACTGTCTTAGATGTCTCACTACGGGCCAATCTTAGTGATGTNGAACGTCTGCTCCAAGACGGTCATCGACTGACCTACATTGACCATCANAACTCCGGCCCCATTCCTGNACACAAGAATTTTATTTGCTATATTGATTCTGATCCTGCTATCTGTACAAGTGCNATAGTAGATCAAATGCTAGAGGGTAAATACAGAGATTGGGCGATTACAGCAGCTTTCGGAGATAACCTCTTTAACACTGCAAAAAAATTAACGCAGAAGACAAATCTAAGTTCATATCATATTGGAAAACTTCAGGAGTTGGGGGAACTGCTGAACTACAACGGTTATGGTCGGAAAGTNGAGGATCTCTGGTTTTCTCCTGAAGAACTGTTTCGGACAATGCAAGGATACCAGAGCCCACTAGATTTTTACGGTGAGGCCCCAGAGATCTTGGCTTTGAGAGAAGGATATGCAGAAGATCTNCGACGTGCGGANGAAGCACCATCTATTTTTGAAAATTTAAACCTACGAATCTACNAGTTGCCTGATGCGGCTTGGAGTCATCGAATCGTGGGAGCATTCAGCAATTTGAAAGCAAGAAATCATCCTGAACAAGCCCAGGTTGTGATGGTGGAAAAATCAGAAAAGACACAGNTAGTCAGTGTTCGGGCTCCAGAAAANCACCCTGTTGGGGCTGATGAAATCTGTCTTCAGTTTGAGGGAGGTGGTAGGCCTGCCGCTGCTGGGATCAATGATCTGCCTGCGGCAAAATTTGAGGATTTTCAGCAGGCTTTAGTTCAACGATTTTGTGTCTGATTCCTTGGAAATCTCATTATACATCCGATTTGGCTGTCCAGTCGAAAACAGAACCTGTCTCCAGAAATCTCCATTAGGGTCAATTCGTTTTTTCTGTTGCACCACAGCTTCCAGTGGAACGTGAGTGAAATGACTGTTCCAATAACCTATCATTACATCTGTACGACCTGCCATTCCTGCGTGAACAGCGTGATCGGCAAGGTGATAACAGAAAATCGCATCATGAGGATTGGCGGGCAATGATCGAATCAAATAGCTTGGTTCGATCAGTCGAACACTGACAGGCGCTTGCCCTTCAAAATGTTTCTGAATACTTTCTTTAAGGAACAAACCAATATCACTATAACGAATATTGCCTGAGGGATCTCTCTTTTCTGTTCGTTTAGACATCAAGTATTGACCAGCACCCTCTGCAACGACAATTACCGAGTGTGGATGCTGTCCTTTCTTCTGTTTCTCGTCAAAACTGTCTTCCATAGCCGCCATCATACCTTCCGGGCCATTCAGGTCAAATCGAACTTCTGGGATCAACACAAAATTCACATCAGGACATGCTAATGAAGTATTCGCNGCAATAAAACCCGAATCACGACCCATCAACTTGATCACAACGACTCCATAGTGAGCGCCATAGGCTTCGACATGCGCAGATTGCACAGCTTCTACTGCCTTGGAAAAAGCAGTTTCAAATCCAAAGGTTTTTGAGCAATAAGAAATGTCATTGTCAATCGTCTTAGGCACACCAATCACAGCAATCTTGAGATCTCTAGCTTTGACTTCCTGAGCAATTGCATGTGCACCTCGCAGAGTTCCATCCCCACCAATACAAAACAGGATCTTTATCGTGTGCCTATCTAGGCAGTCTACAATTTCGCCGATATCTTGAGGCCCTCTTGAACTTGAGAGTATACTGCCTCCTTGATGATGTATGTTCACAACCGTGTCCGGCGTCAATTCTGTAATGTCATGTCGATATTTTGGAATAAATCCTTGAAAACCATAGCGGAAGCCATAGATCTTCCGCACACCATAGTTGTGACACATCTGCATCACTAGAGCTCTGATCACATTGTTGATTCCTGGGCATAGTCCTCCACATGTAACAATACCAGCTCGCACTTTTGAAGCATCAAAAAACGTCATTGCTCTTGGACCAGCTGCTTCAAAACTTACAGGAGACTCCCCTCCAAATAATTCATGTTGATTCAGATCATTAAAGGTAGCCTGATAAAGAATTCTTTGAGAATCCTCGACAAATCGAAAGTTGTCCTCCTCAGAGCTTGTACTNAGTGGNAGGGGTGATTGGATGCGACAAGCGCCAAGACTGGGAACAACAAACTGCTCATTCATTTATTTCCTTTCAGNAATNTTTTAAAGTTTTAACCGAACATGCGTATCAGTTTCCAAGCGATTACGCAAAATTATTAGNAATTTCGTATACTCCAAGACTACGCTTGTTTGTTTAACTTACTTTTCATAATTATCAGNCGTNCTAAACAGTANTTCAAAAACTGACTTTTGTGAGATTACACCATGAGTACCAATGTCCTGTCCATGATACTAGCTGGTGGAGAGGGAACTCGATTACATCCCTTGACANCTGTGCGGGCAAAGCCCTCNGTACCTTTTGGTGGAAATTATAGAATCATTGATTTTGTACTGAGCAACTTTATCAATTCTGGACTGATGCAGGTTTTTGTTTTAACGCAGTTCAAATCTCACTCNCTAATGGAACACCTGCGGCAGGGCTGGAGGATATCAGGTATTCCGAATGTCTTTATTGATCCGATTCCAGCCCAAATGCAAACTGGCAAGAAGTGGTATGAAGGAACAGCAGATGCGATTTATCAGAACCTGAATTTGATTTATGACAGTGATCCTGATCTGGTCTGTGTTTTTGGAGGAGATCACATATACAAGATGGACATAAGCCAGATGTTACGCTTCCATGCCAAGCGTCATGCTGAATTAACTGTTGCAGCTATTCCAGTGCCGCTTCATGATGCAAAACATTTTGGGATCATTGAGGTTGATGATGAATGGCGGATGACAGGCTTTATGGAAAAGCCTATTAACACTCCAAAGCCGATGCCAAATAATCCCCACCATGTNCTAGCCTCGATGGGCAATTANGTGTTTGAGCGAAATGCCTTGGTAAACGAACTCATCTTAGATGCTCAGTTTGCTGACTCTGATCATGATTTTGGGAAAAATATCATCCCAAGAATGTTCCCACGCGGCCAAGTCTTCGTGTATGATTTTTCTCAAAATAGAGTTCCTGGTGCTGTCGAAGAAGAGGTGGGCTACTGGCGTGACGTGGGAACTCTGGACGCTTATTGGGAGTCAAACATGGATCTGGTCGGTATCAAACCAGAATTCGACCTCTACAACCAGAAGTGGCCAGTTCGTAGCCACACCCCACCTATGCCTCCCGCAAAATTTGTGCACTTCAGTGATCTGCGCACTGGCCATGCGATCAATGCAATCATTTCTGCTGGATCCATTATTAGTGGTGCCTTAGTAATCAACAGCGTTTTAGGATACAGCGTCCGAGTTCATAGCTACTCCCACATTAGTGAATCAGTCATTATGAATGATGTTGATATTGCTAGAAATTGTAGAATTAAGCGGGCAATCATCGACAAGCAGGTTAAGATTGGCCCAGATACCGTGATTGGCTATGATTTAGAAGCTGATCGGCAGCGCTACTATGTGACTGACTCTGGGATTGTAGTAATTCCGAAGGGCTCTACAATCAACTAAATATGAAAATTCTCTTCTTGTCTTCTGAGGCTACCGGGCTCATCAAAACCGGAGGCTTGGCTGACGTGGCACGAGCCCTCCCCCTGGCACTTTGCCAGAAAGGTCACGACGTAAGAATTGTTCTTCCTAATTATCTCTCCATTGCCAGAACCCAAAACTACTCACCTGCTATCCCCTCACTGGGAGTTTCAATGGGAGACTCTAAACTTTTCTGTGCAGTTCAGCAGACTAGGCTAGAAAAGTTACCTGTTTATCTTATTGAATATCATGATTTTTTCTTGCGCAATCATCCCTACGAAGATGTGGCTGGCAATCCCCATCCAGATAATGGAGAACGCTTTGGTTTCTTTTGCAAAGCTGCTCTTCAACTCTGTCTAGCTGAAAACTTCATTCCGGACATCGTTCATGTTAACGACTGGCAAGGAGCGTTAGCATGCCTCTATTTGCATCAGTATCGTACAACCTATTCTGAATTTGCTGGCACACGCTCTCTGATGACTATTCACAATGGCGGCTATCAGGGGCATTGTTCTGCCTCTGCAAGATCCTTTCTGGAGATTGGAGATAATTGGTTTCGTCCAGCAGGGTTTGAAGATCATGGTCAAATCAATTTATTGAAAGGCGGGCTGCGGGCTGCAGATCAATTGAATGCTGTAAGTGTTGGTTATGCTGAAGAACTGAGAACTCCACTAGGAGGACATGGTCTACATGAATCTTACAAGGCACGTAAAGAGGCTTTCAGTGGAATTTTAAATGGCTGTGAATACGAAGTATGGAACCCTTCAACCGATCCGTTCCTAACTACTAGTTATGATCTAGGAAATTTATCAGGAAAAATTCAATGTAAATCGGCTTTGCAAGCTGAAATGGGACTAAAAGAAGTTCCTGAAGTTCCGTTGATAGGGATTGTTAGCAGGTTGACTGGACAAAAGGGATTTGATTTCTCTTTACCGGCGATTGCCAAAGTTCTGAGTAAAAAAGTTCAGTTTGCAATTCTAGGTAGTGGAGAAAGCTGGATTGTTGAGAAAATCGCTAGATTGAGTGAGATGAATCCAGAGAAATTACAGTTTCATAATGGTTATAATGAGGCCTTAGCTCATCGCATTGAAGCTGGAAGTGACTTTTTCCTGATGCCATCGTTGTATGAACCCTGTGGACTCAATCAGATGTATAGTCTTCGCTACGGCACGCTTCCGATCGTTAGAGCGGTGGGAGGCCTCCGAGATACGGTTTGGGAGAGGGACGTATCGGGGGGAGATGGAACTGGGTTCGTATTTACAGAGCCCAGCGCAGACGATACTCTTGCAGCTATAGAGAGAGGGATAGATTGTTTTACCAATGACTCCGCTTCATTCCAAAACAGAATTTGCTTGGGTATGCGTCAAAGATTTTCTTGGAAAAACACAGCTACTCAATATGAAAAAATCTACTCTAAAGCTCTGAAATCCCCTATTAATTAACCCAACTCTCCACGAAACAAGCGATCCACCTCATTGTTCCATGAATCCGTCTCTTGTGAATTTGGAGGATTTGGAAATTCTGGCATCACCAGACCTTCCCGATTTTGAGCTTCTAGCAAACGGCGAATAGCTTTAAGTTCTGAATTGTTTTCCTGAACAGCTTGTAAAAGTGCTTTTAGGAGCTCTACTTCCATCTGTGCGTACTCAGTTACTTTGACTTCAAAGAGTCATTAATGGGTGATCTCACGAAGGCAGGATTCGACAGAATGCGCATAGCTCTTACCAAAGAGATTGAAGTGATTCAATAGGTGATAAAGTTGATAGACGTTTTGTCTCCGGGCAAAGCCTTCGCTTTTTGGCCGTATTTCGTGATAGGCTTGATAGAACTTGGGTAGAAATCCTCCAAAAAGGTAAGTCAACGATAAATCTGCTTCTGCATCACCATAATAAACAGCTGGATCAATCACAACTGGCTCTCCATTGGTGGTTACCAATACATTTCCGCTCCACAGATCTCCGTGTAGCAAAGAGACTCGTAGAGATGAGCCTTCCAGTGGTGCTGGCCAAAGACTCTCCAACTTATGCCAAAGTAATTTTATTCTTGTGTTTGGCATTCCACGCTGCACTGCCATTTCCCATTGGGGTAACAGTCTTCTTTGCCAGAAAAACTCTTTCCATTCTCCTATGTAATTATTTTTCTGTGGATTCCGGCCAATGAAATTATCTTTGTGGAATCCAGGAATTTTTTGGCAATAAGCATGTAAATAAGCCAGCTGTCGGCCTAAAATGGGCCAAAAATCTGTTGGTGGATTGATTGCTTTGGGTATGAATTCTAGAATGAGGAAATCCTTTGTTAAGCCTATGACTTCAGGAACGCGGATCGCATCTGATTTNGCTAGTTCATTGAGCCCCTCTGCCTCTGCTTTTAGCATTCCAGGCAATAAACCCTTTGACAACTTAACGAAAACAGAACCTTCTGCTGTTCTCACTTGCCATGCTTCNCTAATACAGCCACCAGAAACCAGCAACAAATCACGAATTTTTCGTTCCAGAGCAGCTTGCAGACTTTCACGGAGCTCCAGGTTCATCGAGCTTTCAATCTCTCCATCAATCCCNTACATGCATCTTCCAAAATATCAATCACTAGTTNAAAACCCTCATCTCCACCATAGTATGGATCTGGGACTTCATTCTCTTTCATCCTTTCACAGAAATCAGTCATCCTTCGGATTTTGGATGAGTATTTTCTTGAAGAATCCAGAGCNCTCACATCTTGGTAGTTACGNTCATCCATAACTAGAATCCAGTTATAGTAAGGGAAGTCACTCGCTGGATGAATTTTACGAGTACGGCTGGGTAAATCATATCCTCGTATTTGAGCATGCTTCCGCATTCTCAAATCAGCTGGCTCTCCAACATGATATCCATGNGTCCCGGCAGAATCACATTCAATCAAATTTTCTAGCCCATTATNCCCAATTAGTTGAAGCATAATTCCCTCAGCTGTNGGGGAACGACAAATATTGCCCATGCACACAAAAAGTAACCGTGTCTGCCTTTTCATCGNTTCTTACCACTTTGAAAGATGAACACATAGCGTCCTACGGCGATTTCATCGCCATCATGCAGTTCTTTTTGCTCAACCCGCCTTGAATTTAGATATGTNCCTTCTGTACTTAGATTTTGAAGTTTGTAAACTGTTCCTGACCTAAAGATGCGTGCGTGTCTGAGATTAACACTTGAATCCTCAAGTACCATATCGCAAGTCTCAGATCTACCAAGCATCATGATGTTTCNTATTAATGGAAAATCCTGACGATTACCAAGAAAGCGCAAAGAAGCCGTTGAAGAAGGCAAGGGACCTTTCGGAGTTAACGATCGACGTGGATACAGCAGTGGGTTCCCTTCTTCAGCAGAGNGAAGCACAAAGACGGGTAANCGATTTCGGAAAAGCAGGGTTAACTCACCGATATCTAGCACGTCCTCATTTTGCAGCAAAACTTTGTTCATGCGGCGACGATTCACCAACAGCGCATTCTTGCTATTCCGGTCTTCCAAGTAAAATGAATTCTGCTTTGGAGTTAGTGCGACTTTCTCTAAATTCGACGATAATCTGAGTTTATTTTTNGTTTCAATATCGTTCAGATAATCCAAAGTATAGTTCTTTAGTTCCAAGGGCAAAAATCGATTATTCTCTCCAGGNGTGATGATTTCAAAACCAAGTTCAACTTCGGTTTTGCGAATAGGTTTGCTGCGTGATCGCCAAAACCAGAAAAGGCAGCCGGCTAATGTCATCATCAAGCCGATCAGGATTCCAAATTGTAAGGGATCCATTGGCTCCAGCTGAGACACAATTTTAGGGGTATCTATAGAAGACGAGATGGGTTCGTGNAAAACAAATTTTACACCTGGGGCTTGCATATCCGCATTGGCATGCATTGGTACCAGCCCCATCAATAGCGAAACTCCTACAAGGAGTAGTTGCCAGTTACGAATTGAATCATGCATTGCTATTTGGTGAACTGTAGCAGTGCCGTTCCGATCTTGATAAGGTCTCCTGATTGGAGTTCTTGCTGCNCAACAGGTCTGTAATTCAACAAAACTTCCTGTGAATCACCATAGTTCTTTAGCAACATTTGACCCTGATCTCTCTCGATACACGCTTGCTCTCCACGCACTTCTCGAAAGGGATGCAGGATCAAATTGTTTTGTAGGCTATATCCTAGTGAACTATAAAACGGGTGGAGCCAGTAAACATGNCCTTCACGCTCCCCGGTTAGTAGGTGTAATCGGGAACGATTGAACAGCGCTTCTGGCAGTCCTAATAGCAGTGAAATGCCAAAACCTATTGATAACAGCGGAATCCAACTAGCAAATCCTTGAACTAGAAAAACCGACTGCAATGTTAATAAAATATAGAGAGCTCCACCGCCACCGATAGCCGCATAGAGCCCTAGTTGAAAGCGGACTTTCCAAGCATGACATCCTCTCGAAGTTAGAATTCCGATGCCACCTCCCAATAAAACCGCGTAAAGCAGCNCTCCAAATTGGTACTGTGGNAATCTCTCGGAAAATGTTAAAGAGATTAAAGTCATACCCAAGCCTAGTAACAAACCATCAAACAAACCGTTTACTCCCTGTTTGACCAAGGATTCAATTTCACTTCCTTGAAAGTAGATCTCACGGATTTGNAGTNCCATACCNAAGCCAGATCCAAGTAACGTCCATTCCAAAATGTGATGCAATAATGGAAGTGNCGTTTCCGGCANANTAAGCAGACTCTCAGCNGCAATTGAAACNAATTGCGCCACTAGCCAACTTAAAAGGCTACCAAGCAGCCCAAGACCTAANACACTTGGTAGATATAAATGTCTCATTATAGGAGTGAATTGCTGGGNNAAATTGACTCTTAGGGATGCTNCGAGGAAAGGAGCATCACCTTGTTCAAAGAAAACTGCAAAAGATTTCTTTGGTCGTCAATTTCTGTAGATTCAGTTACTGGGAGGTGAGAGTTTTTTACGAATGAAAGTCGGGATATCTAAGTTTTTGTGAAAATCCCTTCGGTTCTGAAACACGCGAATCGTCGGTTGCGCAGTTAGAGTTGGATTAGAAGTTGGGATTGTGGTCTTCTCAATGCTATCATCATTATTTCCAATGCTTTCAGTAGTTCTGGATTGCTCTGTGANCTCCTGAGATCGCTGCTTATGAGCATCCGTCAACTTCTTAGCCGCAGATGAGTTAAAAATCTCTTTTGGAGCACTCTCAATTTCTACCCCTTCTGGTCGCCNTACTCTTGNATCTGAGACAGTTGCTACTGCAATTACTGGCTCNGCAGTTTCTACTANAANAGAGTCTTCATTTCTATCGGGTGGCGGATTTGTTTTTTGGATTGTAGGAATTGCCTNAACCTGGCTCGCTGCATTGTCTGGTTCTTCTAACGGAACCCTTTCCTCTAAAAAGTGATTTGTTGGTGCGGCAACAAAGATTACAGGTTCAGCCTCCTCATCACCAACCTCACTTCCCCCGAGAGAGTAAAATGGTGGCTCTTCTGATTCATCATCTCCAATTTTTGCCGTTTCTTCCTNTGTAGCATCAAGACNNAGAGCATGAATTGGTCCTGGTTGGATCTCATTTTTCTCAGGTGTGTGCTTATTCTGTTCGACTTCGGCTACTAGGGTGATTGCAGGCTCTTCTGCTAGTGTAAATGATGAATTTTCTTCAACATTAACTTCTTGTTCTGGGACGAAAACGATCGCTGGAGTAATTTCTTCATTTGCTTCCTCTACTTCCACTTTCTCTTCCTCCTCTTCAATCACTGTAGCGACTGTAGGTCTTGAGGNCTCAAATCTCATCGTCTTCNGCTGAACTTCTACCTCTTTTACATNTGGTATTTGCTCTTCGATGATCGNCGGCTCTGCAACTTCTTCGATAATTTCTTGAGCGGGATTTTTCGTTGAAACAGATGGTTGATTGTCAAAGCCTGTTGCAATTACCGTTATCAGAATCTCATCGCCCAAGCTTGGATTGATGGAAGCACCCCAAATGATNACTGCATCTTCATGGCCTTGTTCTTCAATAAACGATGATGCCTCGTGAACCTCATGTAGTGTCATGGACTCGCTGCCGACAACATTCATCAGAATGCCTCGAGCTCCTCTNATATTGCAATCACTAAGAAGCGGACTATGGATGGCTCGNTCNGCAGCTCTTCTAGCGCGCTTGTCACCAGAGGCTCGGCCTGTGCCCATTACTGCCTTTCCCTTGTTTTCCATGACTGTACGGACATCNGCAAAGTCTAGGTTCACAATGCCATCTAACGTGATCAAATCCGAAATNCCTTGTATACCCTGTCTAAGGACTTCATCAGCAAAACTAAAGGCTTCCATCAAAGATGTTCGTTGATCGATGATTCCCAACAGATTGTTATTCGGAATGATAATCAACGTATCAACGTGCTTTTGAAGTTCCTCAATGCCTTCTTCCGCTAAACGACTACGTTTACTCGCTTCAAAATTGAATGGAAGCGTAACGACACCAACTGTCAATGCTCTTGATTCACGTGCAATCCTTGAGATGACTGGGGCCCCACCTGTTCCAGTTCCACCACCCATCCCAGCCGTGATGAAAACCATATCAGCTCCATCAATGCTCTCACGGATTTGTGATTCACTTTCCATTGCAGCTGCACGCCCGACTTCTGGCTTTGCACCCGCACCAAGNCCCCTTGTACTGGAGCGCCCAAGTTGGAGTTTGTAGGTCGCTTTAGACTTGTTGAGATCCTGCAAATCTGTATTGGCAGCGATGAATTCAACACCCCTTACCCCTGCATCAACCATTCGATTGATAGCGTTTCCACCCCCACCACCAATTCCAATTACCTTGATGTTNGGAGTGTCACTTTGCACCGGTTGGATGTTAGCAAATCCTAAATCAAGCACCGTATGCTCCTTCTAATCTTTTCATTCACCATAGNAAGGTGAGGTAAATTTTGTTTAGAAAAATTCATGCAACCATTCCTTCATTCTTCGGGCGACTTTGTGGAACATGTTAGTGTCATCACCACTAAAGTTNAGTTTACCTTGATTACTATTGATTCCATAGCGCACCAAACCAACACTTGTAGCATATTTTGGAGAGTAGATTAACTCCTGTAGACCGGCAACATTCTCGGGGAAGCCCACCCTTACTGGAAGATTTAGNACTTGTGACGCCAAGCCATCNGCTCCAGGCATNATGCATGTTCCACCAGTTATGACNACACCGGATGCCATCACACTGCGATATTCTGATTTCTCAATTTCTTGAGCGATGAATTCGAAGATCTCACGAAAACGGGCTTCAATGATTTCAGCCAAGACCTGTTTTTGGACGNTACGGTTATTTCGTCCTCCAACACTAGGGACATGGATTGTTTCTTCGCTCCCAACAAGATCAACCATGGCAACTCCATGCTCATGTTTAATCTCTTCTGCTTCTGCTAGGGGTGTACTCAAACCTATTGCAATGTCATGAGTTAGATGGTTTCCTCCCAAAGCTAGCACNGCTGTATGGACGATACTGCCTTCCGAGTAGATTGTGATATCNGTTGTGCCNCCCCCTATATCTACCAAAACGACTCCAACTTCCTGCTCATCTGGACTCAGCACAGCCTGACTGGAAGCCAATGGCTCCAGCACAATATCATCAACTTCCAAACCCGCTTGATTACAGCATTTTACAATATTTTGAGCTGAAGTNACAGATCCCGTGACAATATGGACTTTTACTTCAAGTAAGGCTGCCGCCATTTCAAGAGGATTTTGGACCCCGTCCTGTTCGTCAACAATGAATTCTTGCGGCAAAATGTGGAGAACTTCACGATCNTTTGGGATCAAGACTTGCGCGGCATCAATTACTCTTCGAATATCTTCTTCNGAGACAGTACGGTTGTGTACTGTCACCATTCCACGGCTATTTTGCCCCTTGATGTGATGCCCAGCAATACCAGCGTAGACAGAATTGATCTGCTGACCACACATCAATTCACACTCTTCGATGGCTTTCTTGATTGAATTGACAGTCTTTTCAATGTTAACGACGACGCCCTTACGCAAACCCTCTGACTTTGCAGTTCCTACGCCGACAACATGTAGTTGTTCTTTNCTATTGGCATCGACAGCAATTGCGCAAATCTTGGTAGTGCCGATATCCAAACCAACAACCAGATTAGTGCTTTTGCTCTTAGAAGGCATCCATGCTCCTCTCCGGGGGGACCGGTAGTGTAGATAATATGACAAGCTGNGTNAACAGCAACGACTCNCTTAGTCTTCTTCCATGAAGCTCAAAGCGTGTCTNAAACAGGTGCAAAAACCGTGAAAAGTTCTAAAACCTTTCATTTAGAAAGTCAAANCGGTAGCAAGCCTCACTAAAAGTCTNNGTTGATTGCCAAATCATCGANCAAATTCACAGATCGTCCCATCTAAGTTGCTNGTTTTCCCTTTCGAGCAAGGGACTTTCCTATCGTCAAAGGCTCCACAGAAATATCCTCCGGGCGCTAAATCTGTCTGCAGTTCTGGCAAGACNCCACTTCCAGAAGCCTGCAATGGGACTACAGCATGCTGATCATTGACCATGAAACGGCGAGTACCTCGTTGCATCACATGCAAGCAGACGTATTCTAGCTCATTTGAGTATTCAGAAGGATAGACATAATACGAATCTGTACCAGCACAAGCAGTTAGGCTTGAAGCAACCAACGCGAGGGCGACCGCCAGTAGTTTCATTGAAACAGTCTACGGACGTCGTTCAAATTCAGTGAGGGGCATACCGCGATCACCCGATTTCCCGGTTGAATGTGGGTATCACCAATCGCCACCTGCCACTCGCCTCCTGATTCCACACCTCCAACTAGGATTCGATGGTCCTGCATGTAATTCGCTAATTTTCGAAGAGGTTTTTTAGTGATNAATGAGCCAGATGGGGCGAGCAACTCTACAACTTCAGCATCTACACCATGCAAGTGTGCCACTGATAACAATTCGCTCCTACGTATAAATTTTAAGATCTCATTAGCCGCAGAAATTTTTGTATTCAGTGCTATATCCAAACCAATCGTAGAGGCTAACACGAGGTAATCCTCTTTATTGACCAGCGCAATTGTTTTCCCAACACTTCCGTTTGGATCACGATTCTGCTTATTCATCAAGTGCTTAGCAAGAAGACAACTGATGATGCTGGTCTCATTCTCTCCAGTTGTTGCAATGAAAGTATCCATTTCATCAAGATTGGCGGTGATCAATGTATTAGCATCCGTACCATCCCCNTGAATCACCTGAGTATTTTTCAGCATCCCTGCCAATTCTTCCGCTGTNTGAATATCTTTTTCAACNACCACCACATTCATTGAACNTTCCAGCAACTGGGCCACACGACGACCAATTCGACCACCTCCTAGAATCATCACTCTTTGAAGAGTCCGCTGCTNCACTCCCATCTCACGCATGATGTGGGCAATATCTTGTTCAAGTGCAAACAAGAAGACCTGATCAAAAGGTCTTACAACTTCATTGGGTCCTGGAATCATCGTAGTGATGCCTCTAGCGATTGCAACCAATCGAAATGGGAAGGGATAAACCGCAGCAAGTTCTCTGGGAGTTTTCCAAACGATGGGAGTATGCTCNGTCACACGTAGACCAAGCACTTTCATCCGTCCCTCGCAGACATCAATTATATCATTACCTGCAGCCCTCAACACTAGCCTCTCAATTTCCTTCGCGATTAGTTCCTCTGGATGCACCATCAAATCTATCTTGAGTTCTTCTGCCGGCAATACACTGCCTTTTTCAAAATCCAGCGAACGTACCCGAGCAATCTTCCTTCTAATTCCGAACTTNTCAGCAATCAAACCAGCNATCATGTTCGTGGCGTCGTNATTAGTGACGGCCAGCATCAAGTCCATTTGNTTCGCCCGGGCATGCTCCCAAAGTTGAAGTTGCATAGAGTTGCCCGAAACAATCCGAACATCGAGTTGTTCACTGGCTTGACGGATNAGATAAGGATCTGTTTCAATCACCGTAACGGCATGTCCTTCATTACTGAGTCTCTTGGTAAGGTGCATACCAACCCCACCGAGGCCAAGAATCAGGACGTTTTCATTTTCCATGATGTCAGATCATCATCTCGTATTGACCNAGTTGAGAACGATCAGAAATCGGATTCTTGGAAGAGATNTCTACTGCGTAGAATCCNTCCGCATNCCCAACACTTGAAGCATCATAAAGTTCATCNGAGTTTTCCCCGTACTCCAANCAATGTTGAACAGCGTGCCCGATCCAGGGTTCTAATTTAAGCACAACAGTTTTTTTACGCAATCGACCCTGGTCATCTCGGTTGAGAACATTTGGAATGGTGTTGGTTGTGATGAATTGTGTCAGGTAGGGAGAATTGAGGTTTTCTCGTGCCTCTGGGCNGATGTAGGTNTGGGTGCTGTAGAAGAATATTTTCTCTGGGGCACATGCGGGGTTTTCAGCCAACATTTTCACANTGGCTGCAANNGTTCCCCCAGTACGAACCATATCATCTAGAATGAAGACATCCCGATTTTTTAGAAGGCTCACATCATTGGAAGCATCGATCTCCACATCTCGTTGGCCATGGCGTGTCTTCTTCATCGTTACAAGCACAGAGTTTCGCAATCCAGAAAATTCCTGAACCTTCCTTACAAAATCAACCGCTCCATCATCTGGGGCAACAAANCCAACGTGTTCACCGTAATTCCAAAGNCGAACNAATCCNGATCTCAACACATAATTTGCGACAATATGAGCNATATCCAAATTGATATAACGTGGCTTCCCGGTTGCTGGCTCACCTGCAAAAACATTTCGATAAATCTCTTTCACCACCTCTGGCTTGTGGTTGTGAACAGTCATCACTAAGTCCACTCCAGCAGCCTTCAGCATCCGTGCATAAAGTTCTGCGGAACAAGGTTGNCCAACAAATTTCATCTTAGACGGAAAATCTAACGCTTGTGGATGATTACGAGTTCTTGGTCCACGGTCTTGGGCGGAATAGAAAAGATCTGGTTCGACTAAGGCAACAAACTCAGCCCCATTTTCTTTGGCAGCTGAAGCGAGTAGACAGTTGCGCATCGCCAATTCATTACGAGTGTAGTGTGCGGAACTGGTGGANAGAATGTATACAGATTTGCCCTGTAGCCCAAAACCCAGATTCTCCTCAGTGGGATCATCTAGCAGGAAACGAGGACAAAACTCACTGTTAACGAAGGTTTTTAGACCNACAATATCAGAGATATCAATTTTTTGGGAGCGGGCGTGTGCNACACCAATCGCAAANGAGGCGTCACTTACATTTGAGACNAGCAGATAATTGCTGTGATGATCCATCAAAGTTCTTGCTCNCAGNANGACCTGNCTGANCCCNCACAGATCAAGNCAGGCTNAAAGTTGAAGAACGTGGTCAGTCCCCCTGCANAAAGATATATTGAGAACCTTGTTGAGTTCTAACCAACAGCAAGATGCCATCTTGCAGGGAAAGTTCACTGCCCACACGGCGAAAATCAGCTAGATTGACTATATTCTGGCGGTCCATTTCAATAACCAACATTCCAGCCCTAAGTCCTGCTTCAGAGGCAGAAGAATCTGGTTCTACTTCAGTAATGACAACACCGCCTTGTACCTGTGTATAGCCCAGTCGTTCTGCCATCTCAGGTGTCAATTCTTGAACAGAGAAGCCCAGTTGTGGAGTTGGTGTAGGAGGTTCCTGAGGAATTGTCATTCTTGATGGCTGCTTTGGTCGCTCATCCAAAGTCACCATCATTCGCATCGGGGTACCATTGCGAACCAATTCCAACTCAACAGTTGCATCTGCTCGGGCTTCTGCGATCTCATTTCTAAGGGCGTTGCTATTCTCAACAATCTCACCGTTGAGCTTCAGTACCACGTCTCCCTTTTGCAGACCTGCTTTTTCCGCGGGTGTCCCGGACATAACACCTGTGATCANTGTCCCTTTGTTATCCTTCAGTCGGAAGGCCTTGGCTAGTTCAGGAGTNACATCTTGAATCCCAACACCCAACCAACCCCTGGAAACTCGACCCTCATCAATCAGGTCATTCATAATTCGGCGAGCCATATTGATNGGAACCGCAAAGCCAATTCCTTGATAGCCTCCGCTTCTGGTGAAGATCGCCGTATTCACCCCAACAATCTTGCCCTCCAAGTTGATCAGAGGACCACCACTATTTCCAGGGTTGATCGCAGCATCNGTTTGAATGAAATCTTCATATTCAGTAATTCCGATTCCGGTACGACCCTTTGCACTGACAATTCCAAAGGTCACCGTCTGTGTGAGGCCAAATGGATTTCCTACGGCTATGACTGATTCTCCCACCAAAATTTCAGTNGAGTCTCCCATAGCAAGTACGTGCATGCCCTGCCCATCAACTTTGATCACTGAGATATCAGACTCGGGATCAGTACCAATCAACTTGGCCTCAAGTTCACTGCCATCGAACAACTGAACAANNATTTTATCNGCTTCTCCAACAACATGGTGATTGGTAAGAATGTAGCCATCTGAGCGGACAATTGAACCAGATCCCATTCCCTCCTGACGNAATCGGTCATTTCCTCGACCTCTTGGGGGGCGCATACCTGGAAAGAATCGCTCAAAAAACTCATCATTGTAGAGATCGNGAGGATTATTTGGAGTATTTCTGCCAGTGTTTGTGATCTCTTTTTCAACTTTGATGTGTACAACNGCTCGCCGCACGTTCTGTACAAGAGCAGCTCGGGTCTTTGAAGCCCGAATCAAAGCTTGCAGGTCATCTTTTGACTGAGCCTGCACAGAACTTACTNAAATTGAAGCTGCAATAGCAATGTTGAGTAAAAGTAAAATAATTTTATGAAGCGAAATGTGGGTGAATCGAAACAATTTTGGATGGGAGTAGTTGATCATTTACGACCTTAAATTGAATGAAGATAGAATGATTTNTATGACACCCAAATATTGTAACTGCTTATCCTCGGTTGTCAGTAGGCAATTGCAAAAATTACTTCTTGCTTGGAGTGTCCCCCAGTCAAAATACATTTGCCAGCTTCAGGCTGATTGTTCAGAGGGATACATCGAATCGTTGCCTTAGTCTCATTTTTAATCTGATCTTCGACTTCTNTCGACCCATTCCAGTGAGCCCTAATAAATCCACCTTCTTGCTCGAGAATCTCCTTGAATTCTCCGTAATTCTTGGCTGTTCGNGTATTTGCCTTGCGGAAATCAAGAGCTCGCTGATAGAGATTCTGTTGAATTTGCTGCAAAAGGCTCATCACGTGATTTGCAATCTCGTCCAAGGGCACATTTTTTTTATCACGCACATCTCTTCGCGCAACCATTGCAGACTGCTGCTTGACGTCTCTTGGACCGATTTCTACCCTTACCGGTACTCCTTGCTGAATCCAATGGAAGAACTTGTCTCCTGGACGAAGATTGTCTCGATCATCAATTTGAATTCTCAGGTGATCCAAATGTATGGCTAAACGTTGCTTGATCTGCTCGGCAAACTCAAGCGTCTGACTCCGTTCCTGATCGTTTGAAAAGATGGGTACTAGAACAACTGCCACCGGCGCAATACGAGGTGGTAGGACAAGACCGTCATCATCAGAATGGGTCATGATAAGTCCCCCGATCATACGCGTGGAACTTCCCCAGCTAGTAGTCCAAGCCAGTGATTGTTGGTTATTTCTATCCAAAAACTGAATTTCGAAAGCTTTGGCAAAATTTTGACCGAGATTGTGGGAAGTCGCACTCTGAAGAGCTTTACCATCCTGCATCATCGCTTCCACAGTGTAGGTGGATAGAGCACCAGGAAACTTCTCTGCCTCCGATTTCTGGCCAGGAATTACAGGGATCGCCAGATCGTCCTCCTGAAAACTTCGATACACTTCCAGCATCTTAAGTGTCTCTTCCTGAGATTCTTCATAGGTCTCATGGGCAGTGTGTCCCTCTTGCCAAAGAAACTCCGAAGTTCTCAAAAAAAGTCGGGTTCGCTTTTCCCAACGCATCACGTTAGCCCACTGGTTGATCAAAACCGGCAGATCTCGATAGCTATTGATCCACTGAGCATACATGTGACCAATCACTGTCTCAGAAGTTGGACGAATGACCAATGGTTCTTCCAACTCTTTACCTCCACCAATGGTTACTACCGCACACTCTGGGCTGAATCCTTCAACATGCTCAGCTTCTCGATTCAGAAACTCTTGTGGAATCAAAAGCGGGAAGTAGGCATTTAAATGCCCTGTTTCTTTGAACATTCTGTCCAGCCGGGCTTGCATCGCTTCCCAGATCGCAAATCCACTCGGCCGAATAACCATGCATCCCTTGACAGGAGCGTAATCAGCTAGCTGACCTGCTTTGATAACATCTAAATACCACTGGGAGTAGTTGTCATTTCGTGGGGTAATATTTTTGGCCATGATATGATTTCTCTATCACTTTAATTACAAATCTTTTTTGAAAACTGTGAATACAGCATCTACAGAAGACTGACAAGCACAACGAGGAAAAATGTCAGAAGAATCCAAATTACCAAAGCAACATTGCCAACAGATAAGAGGACACAAAACCAATCCCAATGATCAACGCACCCATTTCCAGAAGTTGTAGATTTTCGAGTAGTCCTGTTGCGTAAGCCAAGGCATTTGGAGTTGTGCTTACTGGCAACGCCATGGCCAGTGAACAATAAAAAACAATTAGCAGGACACTACTTTGAACTACCAATCTCTCCTAGGATACTCACTGTTGCCTAAAGAGTTACCATGGTCGCTAGTAGTAAATTTGCCGTTGCAGTACTGGAGATTAAAGTCCACACCAAGAACCCCATCAGTTTTGCCACAACAACGATAATCAAGGGAGACAATTCAGCAAAAGGAATATTAGTGACAAGGGTTTGGATGAGTCCTGATGATTCCAGACCAAGCTCCAGGGCTATTCCTCCAGAAATCAACCATTAGACTTACCAACTCAAANTTTTGAGGTCATGATTTCGATTACTCCGCTGACCAGCAAAACTGCTTCCTGAATCATCGCAACTACGTAAGAATTGATACCATGCATGGAACCTGTAAGCCAGAGCAAGATAGTTAGGGCAAAACGAATGTAAACGACCCAAGCGCGAGAAGTGCNCCGAAACTCACTTTCAATTACGAGTTTAATACGGTCTTATCTAGAAGGCTTTAGGTCCACTAACAAGATCAAAGCAATTGCAAGTAAGCATATACAAAAGGGAACCCCGAAAGCCATCCATCCACCAAAATTTATAGCTTGCTCACCTACGAAATACACAATGGCAACCGCATTAGGCNTCGACCCAGTAGGCGTTCCTATTTCACTGATGTTTGTGGCTAATGATATACACAAAACCGGCGCCATCCTGCCTAAGCCATCATCTGGGCAAAGTCGAAGAACAGGATTCACGATCGGGACTATCAAAGCAGTGGTCCNCTTATCGTTCATGAACATCGAAAAGAACTACTGTAATGACCATTATTCCGAGCATGACAAATTTTGGAGATTCTCCAAAAGGTATGCGGAATACACGAGCTAGATTCACATACAGATGTTACTTTTTCGCAGCTATCGCCAAAAAGAAGCCTCCCAAAAAAAGCATTATGATAGGAGAAGTGAATGTTGTGAGTATATCTTTAAAGGGTAGTCACTTACCCATTTCCTCAATCTCGCTTAGAGACCTAAACCAGACATGCCCTTTTTTGAAGATCAACCACAATTCTAGTCCGATTAATAAAATAGAAGTTGCAAAGATTGGGATAAGCTCAAGCACCAAGCAGAGAACTGCCAGAATAAAGATGGCAAGCATTCTTACTTGCGCCGCATCAACTTCTTCAAGCACTTGATTTAAAGGTAACTAGAAAGTCAAGAGAGGAGCTGCCACGCAGATCAGGGCTATTGTCATCGAAAGTCTAAATGGTGGGGTTCTGATTTCGAATATGATGCAGAATTGTATCTTCGTCCAAAAAAAGGTGTAAGGAAGGGTATTATCTACAAATTGGACGACGTGTTCACGGAGGATCTTGATTACGGTTTTGGTAAAATCACCATTCTGCCATGGTACCAATTGGCAGTAGTTCAAACCTCTATGATTTGCAGCCCTGAGGATTTTCTAAGAATCTAGCTTTTTGCAAATAAGAATTTTTTGCACATCAGTTGTGCGGATTGTTTATGTAGCCGAATGATTAGATCTACACCATCTGTTTCCGAAAAAGATGCACTACAAATCATCAAGGACAGAAAGACTACTTCATGAAAAATAGAATTTAAATACTCTTNAGCNTTTTTGACAATCCCAAAACATTTTAGGTGGAGGTGACTTTCCAGAAAGGACCGTTCCTGCTTGATCNTATCAGTTAATGTAGTCTGTTCTAGGCAGATCNAAAATATNCAGATTNTTCTTCATNAAAAATTCAGTTGTATAATAAAANTTTTGCTGAATCAGTCTCTGGTNTGCCAGAGCAGTNTCTTGATGAGAGATTTTTAACAAATCAACGGAAANANGCTTTGGAAGGAGAGCGCAACTTCTATNAAGCTGCACTCTAAATTAGATCAGGTTTAGTCAGCTTCAAATTCGAAAACTTCACCCTCTTCACGATATTCATTCANTTTGTTTCGTAAAGTACGGATACTGATNCCCAAAATTCGTGAGGCATGAGTTCGATTTCCACCGGTTTCTTTCAGTGTTTCAAAGATTAGTTTCTTCTCTGCTTCCTTCATGGACATACCTACCTCGATTCCAAGAGGNCCATTCACCTGNTTTAANTTTGGCTCAGCGACGGGTTNTGTTGCTACCACGGCNGGTGCAAAGACTTTTGATGTTGTAGAAGCCGTTGCAGAAGCCAGATCTTCATTNATGGTTCGACTACCNATCTGTGAATGCATCAAGAGATGGTGTGGTAAAATTTCGTTCCCGTTNCAGAGCAACATTGCACGTTCCACCACATTTTCCAACTCNCGAACGTTACCACGCCAGTTGTAACTGGTNAATACATCCAGAGCGTCATGAACAATCTGTGGCCTCTCACGACCATTTAGTTGCGCATGCTTAGTTAGAAAATGGTCTACAAGAAGAGGTATATCATCTTTCCGTTCCCGCAGAGCCGGTAAGGAAAGAGGAATAACATTTAATCGGAAGTAAAGGTCCTCTCTAAACTTGCCAGATTCGACACACTCAAGCATATGGCGGTTAGTGGTTGCCACTACCCGAACATCCACTTTAATTGGATCTTTGCCCCCGACTTTATCAATTTCTTGCTCTTGAAGAACACGCAAGAGTTTGGCCTGTAACGGAAGTGCCATCTCGCTGATTTCATCAAGTAGAATTGTACCTGTNTGGGCTTGCTCAAATTTTCCACGGTGATCTTGGTTTGCCCCAGTGAAGGAACCCTTNTTGTGTCCAAAGAGTTCGCTTTCAAGCAGCGTGTCTGGCATTGCTGCACAATTNACNGCTATGAAAGGTTTGCTCACCCNTTCAGAGTTGTTGTGAATATATTGAGCNAACAANTCCTTACCCGTTCCGCTCTCGCTCTGAATGAGAATCGTAGCCTTGCTTCGCGATACGTTGCGTGCAACTTCCAGCAAAGACTTCATCGCAGCATTTTGAGTNACAATTTCCTTCGGATCATTGTTCGTTTGCTTACGGGCACCNACTGTAGGAGTAGAAGACCCTTTCTCCTCTGTAGGACGCAACATGATGGGTCCNTTGTTGTCTTGATAAGCCAGCGCTCGTTCAACAATAAAAATGAAATTCTCAAAGTTNAAGGGCTTCACAATGTAGTCGAAGGCGCCATGCTTCATTGCTTCNACAGCAGTCTCAATCGTACCGTAGGCCGTTGCCATGATCACAGGCTTATANGGCTCCANGCCTTTGATATCCTTGAGNAACTCTAAGCCGCTACGCTTTGGCATAGTCATGTCCGTAATGACCAGCGAGTACTCATTATTTTTGAATTTCTTTAAGGCATCGATTGCATTNTGCGAAAGNTCAACCGGATACCCACAGTGTTTTAGGGTCTCCGACATTGCAATCCGCATTTCGACTTCGTCGTCTACAATCAGGATGGGATGCGAAACCATATTGCTTCCTTTCAATAATGGACTCGTTCTTTGGGAAGGGTTGACGTGGGTTCATCCACTGGGATTTCTTCATCATCGTGGGCCACNGGGAACAGCAAAGTGAAGCAGGTTCCCTGATCTACNTCNCTTTCCACGTCGATGATCGCTCCATGCGATTCAATGATGTTNTGAACAATTGCAAGGCCCAATCCAGTGCCTCTCTCCTTAGTGCTGAAAAATGGATCGAAAATGCGCTTGCGCACTTCTTGCGACATACCTGTGCCNGTGTCTTCAACGGACACTTGCAACAGAGACATACCATGTCGGCGTTGNGAGAGCGGAACATGGGTGAATCGTTCNAGCATTTTGCGGTTATCAGTCAGTACATTTCTGGTTGTAAGGCGAATTTCGCCCTCTTCAACCATTGCTTGGATCGCGTTAATGAGGATGTTATGAAAGACTTGTTTTAGAAGTTCNGCTTCACCACGAATCTTGGTATTGGTCGCCAGGAAATCNGTCCGCATTTCGACATCATTGTATTCGACCAACTGNTCAAAGAAACTAAGATTTTCTCGTAGAAATTTGTGTAGGTCAATCACTTCTCTAGCAACCGGCCTTGGTTTTGTGTACTCCAACAAGTTCGAGATGATGTGATTCATGCTCTGAACCGCTGAAGAAATNTGATGAACCAACTGTTGTGAAGAATCGCTTTGCACTTCTTTACGAAGTAAGGAGGTAAACAACTCAATGCTTCCCAGAGGATTACGAATCTCGTGCGCGATACTGGCTGCCATTTGTCCCATTCCTGTAAAGCGATTTTTTCTCTCTGCTTCCTCCTCCAGTTTCCGCAAATCCGTAATGTCCTGAATATTAACAATTAAGCCGAGCCATTCATTCTGATCACTTTTCATCAATGAGAGATGCAGCCGCAATTGCCGAGAGAGGCCCGCTCCACCTCGTAATGTCATTTCTTGCTCTTGGCCTTGCTGTAGGGTCTGCATGAACTCTGGGGTAAACCTCAAAGGAAGAATTCGTTCTCCCAAAATTTCATTTAATCGGAGGCCCCTTACCTCCTCAGCCATCTTATCAAGCAACCGCAGGGCTTTCTGATTCACAGAAAGGATTTCGCCTTGAAGATCAGTAACCACTATACCGAGAGCAGAACTTTCAAAGATGTTATTCAAGTGGCTCTTGACGCGATCTTTTTCAAGGAGATTCTGCTCTAACTCTCGGTTCTTACGAGCTAACTCAGAATTCAGTTCATCAACCTTCCGCTCAATACCTCTATAATAATCCTGAAGTTTTTGTGTCGCCTGGTTGAAAGCCTCAAAGCCTTGGACCAGCAACTGTGCATCTAGTGTTTCCTCTTCCGGGTCCAACACCAAGAATTGAGAGTGATCGGGCAATTCATAATTCAGGGGTGCCAACTGGCGCTTATCATTTCCCATAAATGAAGCTCACTAGACACTGTCTTTCCGAGGAAGGCTCGGGCACCCTCAAATTTTCTGTAGCGAAGATTGTTCTACTCCAGTGATTTACTGAACTCAGGGCTTTTTCAATCCGACATAATCCCCCCTGATGCAGAAATTGTGCAAGATCACACACCCCACTATTCAAGTCAAGTTCCCGCAACAGTTTGAACTCTGCGAAAATGGCATTGACAGTTACACAAACTTTTTTCCATAAGTTTTGCAGGACTTTAGTTATTTATTTTTTATACATCATAAATTTTGTTTAATTTTTAATCATAAATCAATTAGTGATCACAGAATTTGCGCATCTATTTTTAATAAATGATTATTTATTAAAATCTAAGTTAATAATTTCAATGATTAAGAGCTAAGGTTGACATCATTAAATTTTTGGCACTNCCGTTGAAAGNTGAGAATGTCTAAATNATACAGCACTTGCCTTGAGCTATAACTTTCACCCCAAGAATATCCATGAAATGGCGNATATCTTCATCGGTTGCTNAGCACGTTCTGTTGACAGGGTTTGCGNGTTTGGCATGCACTCTCGCAAAAGCTACGGATACCATCAAATTAAGCGCACTTCACTCGTTGTCTGGAACAATGGCAATCAGTGAAACTACACTTAAAGATACATTGCTCATGCTTGTAAAGGAGCAAAATAAGAAAGGTGGTCTATTGGGCAAACAGTTGGAAGCCGTTGTTGTGGACCCAGCCTCCGACTAGCCCTTGTTTGCAGAGAAAGCACGTGAACTAGTTGACATCGGAAAGGTTGACGTAATATTCGGATGCTGGACATCGGTTTCTAGGAAATCTGTCCTTCCAGTCTTCGAAGAACTTAACGGATTACACTTCTACCCTATACAGTATGAAGGTGAAGAACCCTCGAAAAACGTATTTCATACGGGCGCCGCACCTAATTAGCAGGCAATCCCTGCAGTCAACTACCTGATGGACGAACTTGGAGGAGAATGATGGTTAATATCTGGCACAGATTACGTTTATCCTCGAACAACCAACAAAATTCTTGAGCAGTATCTGAAATACAGCGGAGTCGCTGCATCAGATATCATGATCAACTACACTCCCTTTGGTCGCTAGACCAAAATTACTTGTGCTCGATGAACCAACGGAAGGCATTCAGTCCTCTATTATTTAAGACATCAGTCGAGTCATTCAAACCCTTAGGGAGCAAGAAGAAATATTTATATTGTTAGTCGAACAATATTTTGAGTAGCTCGCGAATTGGCAGATACTTACGTAACATTAGATCGTGGTGAGGTTGTTCTTGATGGATCAAGAGAAGAGATACAGCCTGAAGATGCCTGACGATGGCTAACTGTCTATATTACCTGCCTGAATTTCTTGAGCCGCCAAGTTAATTTGGGGCATACAACCACAATTATGACCCCACTGATTAAATGAATGAACTAATTTATCAGAATTTTTTGCAACATTGAAGTTGTAAAACCCTAGCCGATATTTTTCAAAACCTCACTGTCTAACTTTTTTAATATTCGAATTAGTTCGGGGGAAACTTTGAGAATAATCTTCAAGATCTCCTGTGTACACTTAATTATTGAAATACTATGAATCTAACTCCACGAGAATTAGAGAAACTTACCATATTTACTGCTGGTGAACTAGCCCGCAAGCGTCGCGCTCGTGGACTCAAGCTCAATCACCCTGAGGCTGTGGCCTTGATCACTTCCGAGTTACTGGAAGCAATTAGGGACGGACGTTCTGTGACTGATGTCATGGCCTTCGGCCGTACAATCCTCAAAGCCGAGGAAGTCATGGAGGGTGTTCCAGAGATGATTCCAGAAATTCAGGTCGAAGGAACTTTTCCGGATGGTACTAAGCTTGTTACCGTTCACGACCCGATCCAATAACTAAATCCAACCATCCAAGCGGAGGATGATCATGATCCCTGGAGAATACCAACTATCGAAGGCTCCAATCGAAATCAATGCAGACCGCCGAACAAGTACTGTTCGTGTTGAGAACACGGGAGATCGCCCAATCCAGGTTGGTTCGCACTGCCATTTCTTCGAATGCAACGCTTCTTTACGCTTCACACGGGAAGAAGCCTACGGGATGCGACTCAACATACCGGCAGGGACTGCTGTTCGCTTTGAGCCGGGAGATACACGTGATGTTGAACTTGTGGAACTAGGAGGAAATCGAGAAGCCCTAGGTCTTAATCGTCTGGTGGATGGAATTTTGGACACGACAGAAGTCCGCCAGGCCGCCCTTCAGCGATCCACCAACTTCGTACGCTGAGAGAGAATCATCATGCGCATGGAAAGACATCACTACGCTGAGCACTTTGGGCCCACCGTTGGGGATAAAATTCGACTAGGTGACACCGAATTGTTTGCAGAAATTGAGAAAGACCACACCGTTTACGGTGATGAGGCCATTTTCGGGGGTGGCAAAGTGCTGCGAGATGGGATGGGTCAGTCTCCCACAGCTACCAGAGGGCAGGGTACTCCTGACGTTGTGATCACGAACGTAGTCATTGTAGATTACACTGGCATCATCAAAGCAGATGTTGCCATCCGAGATGGACGAATTACGGGTATCGGCAAGTCTGGGAACCCAGGCATCATGGATGGTGTGACACCTGGAATGGAAATTGGAGTTTCGACAGAGATCATCGCTGGGGAGGGCATGATCCTAACTGCTGGAGCAATTGATGCCCATGTTCACTTCATCTCACCCAACCAGATTCCAGAGGCCTTCTATTCGGGAATCACTACAATGATTGGAGGGGGAACCGGACCAGCCACGGGTACCAAGGCTACCACTTGTACCCCGGGGGCCTGGAACATCCGTAAGATGTATGAAGCCATTGAGAGCTTTCCGCTGAATTTTGGTTTTCTTGGGAAAGGGAATTCCTCGACTTCTGCTGGCCTGAGAGAGCAACTGGATGCTGGGGCTTTGGGATTAAAGTTACACGAGGATTGGGGGACCACCCCAGCAGCAATTGACAAATGTCTAAGTGTCGCTGAAGAATATGATGTGCAAGTTGCAATTCATACTGACACTCTCAATGAATGTGGTTTTGTCGAGGACACCATCGCTGCGTTCAAAAATCGAACAATTCACACATATCACACGGAGGGCGCTGGAGGAGGCCATGCTCCAGACATCATGAAGTTGTGCGGTGAAGCAAACGTTCTCCCATCCTCTACAAACCCAACCATGCCTTATACCGTCAACACGATGGCCGAGCACCTCGACATGTTGATGGTCTGTCACCATCTTTCTCCCTCGATTCCCGAAGACGTTGCCTTCGCTGAATCAAGAATAAGAGCAGAGACCATTGCTGCCGAAGACATTCTCCATGATCTTGGAGCCTTCAGCATCCTGTCTTCTGATTCTCAGGCAATGGGTCGCATTGGGGAGGTCATCTGCAGGACCTGGCAAACCGCCAGCAAGATGAAGCACCAGCGAGGAGATCTACCCAATGACAAAAATGGTAACGACAACTTACGTATCCGCCGTTACGTTGCGAAATACACGATCAACCCCGCGCTGACTCACGGTGTTTCTCACGAAATCGGTTCTGTAGAAGTCGGCAAGATGGCCGATCTGGTACTTTGGAGCCCGGCCTTCTTTGGGATCAAGCCCTCGCTGATTATCAAGGGTGGTTTCATTGCTGGTGCGCTGATGGGAGATGGGAACGCCTCAATCCCTACCCCAGAACCGAACTTCTATAGAGGAATGTTTGGATCTTACGGGCAAGCTACCAACACGACCAGTGTTCATTTCGCTTCAAAAGCGGGTCTAAACAGCGGAGCCTTGCAGGGCCTCAACCGTCGCTGTGTTGCTGTCAGTGGGTGTCGTAACTTACGGAAGCAGGACCTGCCACTGAATAGTTACTTACCAAAAATGGAAATCAATCCTGAGACTTACGAGGTGCGTGCCGATGGGCAGCATCTTCATTGTGAGCCCGCAAAAGTGTTACCGCTGGCTCAGCGTTATTTTCTATTCTAACACCACTGAGAGATCACATGATCATCGTTGAAGAAGTCCAGCCCGCTGGTTTGGGAGCTATTATCCAAGATTGGGAAATCGACACTCTCACTCTTTCATGGGAGGAGCGCTGTCGCAGTCATGGAAGACGAAAGACCGACCGAGGTCGCGAGTTTGCCTTGGCACTGCCCTCAGGAAGCATCCTCCGACAAGGAGACCAACTTCTACTATCTTCAGAACGCTGCCAAGTTAAGGTTCAGGAAGCTCCAGAGCCGGTCTCGGTTTTGCGTCCGCTAAGTCCTCCGGAGTGGGCTTGGCTCGCCTACCAAATTGGTAACCGTCACTTGCCACTGATGATCACGGATTTCGAACTGATCTGCCCCCATAAACCTGCTGCAGAACATCTCTTTCAGCAACTGGGGGTCAACTACGAAGTCAGTGAACGCCCCTTCACCCCAGCCATCTCACAGAGTGGACACACACACTGAGAGTGCCGGACTGGAGCAGTGGCTGAGCGTACTGCATCTGAGTGACAGCGCTTTGCCCATTGGTGCCTTCGCGTACTCAGAAGGTCTGGAGTCGGCTATTCAACTTGATGCTCTTCGAACTCCTGACGACCTTGGCGCCTGGTGGGAACTGTGGCGAATAGAGACCTTCCGCTTTCAAGAGGGTCCAGCTCTCTGTCAACTGATGCGGGCAATAAATCGAGATGATTGGCGACGTGTTAAAATTCTCAATCAGGAACTAACCGCACTCAAGCCGTCAACTATACTAAGGAATGGCAGTCACATCCTGGGAAAACGCTTGTTGAAGACCTGTGCAGATCTCTATCTGGATCTTCCTGCAGATCGTCTAGATGAACTATTGCCAACACTCAACGTGCTGACAGTCCAAGCAACCTTGCTTGCAACCCAGCACATCTCTGAAGATGTGGCGCTGGCAAGCTTCGCCTTTGGTCGCTTGAATCAATCACTTTCTGCTGCCTTGCGTTTATTTGCATTAGGACAGCAAGCTGGACAAGTTCTACTTCAAGAGCAGTTGCGACTGATCCCCAAAACTGTGAATGAAATCCTTGAGGATACCAATTCACCATTACGCTCTTTCACCCCAAGAGTCGACCTGCTACAGATGAAACACTCCGGTCTTTACACCCGTCTATTTCGCTCTTGAATAAACACTTAGCACTTCGGAGAAAACCGTGAAAAAAGTTGTCAAAATCGGTGTCGGTGGTCCTGTTGGTTCAGGTAAAACAGCGTTACTGGATCGCCTCTGTAAGACAATGCGTAACCACTACCGAATGGCGGTTGTCACCAATGATATTTTCACTCGAGAAGACATGGAATTTTTGATTCACAATGAGGCATTATCCGAGGATCGGATCTATGGTGTTCAGACAGGAGGATGCCCACACACCGCAATTCGAGAGGATGCTTCACTTAATTTTGAGGCAATTGATCAAGCCCTTAGTGATCACCCAGATCTGGAACTAATTTTCGTGGAGAGTGGTGGTGATAACCTAGCAGCCAGTTTCAGTCCAGAGCTCGTTGATGCTTCCATCTATGTGATTGATGTTTCTGGAGGCGACAAGGTCCCTCGTAAAGGGGGCCCGGGTGTAACTCGTTCGGACTTATTGATTATCAATAAAATTGATGTCGCGCCGCTTGTCGGAGCTTCTCTAGAAGTGATGGATCGCGATTCCAAAAAGATGCGAGGTGATCGTCCCTTCGTCTTCACGAACCTCAAAGACAAAACAGGGCTAGATACTGTCATTCACTGGATTCAAACCGAAGTATTGCTGGAGAGTGAGCCCAACTCCATTGCTGTCTGATGCATTCCAAACTCAATTTAACTTTTAGGTATCGCCGAGGTCAAACTCGACTGATAGATGTTCAGGCGGATAGTGTTTTCAAAGTGACCAGACCCGTATCGATTCCTAACGGTTCAGGGTTACAGTTGATTTTGATGAGTCCTGCTCCAGGCATTTTTGGTGGAGACTTGTGGGAAATCAATATTCTTGCGGAATCAGGCACACAAGTTCATCTGACGACACAGGGAGCGTTACGAATTCACCCCTCTCAGAATGATGACATCGCCCAGCAAAAGTTACGTTACACTTTGCAGGCTGAATCAAATCTTACGATTTATAGTGATCCTGTAATTCCATTTGCTGCGTCTCAATTCAACCAGCAGACTGTATTGGAAGTGGAAGCAGGAGCTCAGCTTGGCTTTTGGGAAGCCTACATGGCAGGTCGTTTGGCTCACGGGGAAGCCTGGTGCTTTCAGTTCATGCAGAGTGAAACAAAGTTATTCGCTGGCAGCGAGTTGCACTATCTGGATCGCTCTCGACTCTGTCCAACTGAACAAGGTTTTATAAATCCATTCCAGCTAGGCAACTATCCGATCTGGGCGAGCGCTCTGGTATTTGTGCCCGATAACTATTTCGTTCCAACCGAATGGCCCAAAGATTGTGAAGCTGTCGTTGATCAACTGGCGCCAAACTTATACCTCCTGCGTTGCCTTGCAGCAGATGGTCAGGTGCTAAGACAGATTCAACATCTCTGGTTAAAATCATTGCCACAAAGTAATTCTCAAACTATGAGTTCCTCAGCTTAATTTTTCAGTTCTCAGGACGAATCTGACTCAGAGCTTGCAAGAGATCTTCACGAGTAATTGGGCTCATTCGTTTAAGTTCTCCATGCACCGCTCTTTGGACTGCCAACAACGCTGCCCGATTGCAAGCTGCCGATAGTTCTGCTCCACTCCAGCCTTCCGTTAGACCGGCCAAGTAAGTTGCATCAACCTCGTCACTCAGTGGTTTTTGCTTTAAATGAATCTTCAAAATCTCTTCGCGCTCCATTATGTCGGGTGGTGTAAATTTAACAATCTCGTCAAAGCGTCCTGGCCGCAATATCGCTTCGTCAAGTCGATCCACACGATTCGTAGCTCCCAGTACAAGCACCCCCTTAAGTTCCTCAATACCGTCCATTTCAACCAAGAATTGAGCGAGGATACGCTCAGAGACAGCCGCATCCAAACCCATCATTCCACGGGCGGGTAAAAATGCGTCCAGTTCATCAAAAAATAGAATACAAGGGGCAGCTTGTCTTGCTCTTCGGAAAATATCCCGCAGACGTTGTTCTGACTCTCCGACATACTTAGAGTGTAAATCTGCGCCTTTCATCGCCACGAAGTTGGCCTGACTTTCAGTTGCCAAGGCCTTGGCCAGCAGGGTCTTTCCACAACCAGGGGGTCCCACCAACAGGATCCCTCGAGATGGCCTCAAACCAGCCTGGGCAAACAAATGCCCATATCGTAAAGGCCACTCGACTGCTTCTACCAAACGTGATTTGACTGTTGAAAGCCCGCCAACTTCTTCCCATTTGACATTTGGCACGCTGATTACTGTTTCACGAAGAGCCGATGGTTCAACCTCCCGAAAAGCGCCTGTAAAGTCTGGCAATCCAACCCTGATCGAACCCGAATCCATTTGATCAACCGGTGTTTTCTTGAGTACCCTCCGTAGAGCCTGCAAAGCTGCTTCTCGACAAAGGGCTGCGAGATCAGCGCCAACAAAGCCATGTGTTCGACGAGCCATATCGTCAAGGTCTACTCCCTTAGTCAGAGGCATTGGCTTCGTGTGAATTTCTAAAATTTCTCTGCGTCCTAGTTGGTCCGGAACTGGAATCTCAATCTCTCGATCAAAGCGTCCGGGTCTGCGGAGAGCAGGGTCTAAAGCATTCGGCCGATTCGTTGCACCGATAATAATAACTTGGCCCGGATCTTCCAGACCATCCATCAGGGTCAGTAACTGAGCAACGACTCTTTTTTCCAGATCACCAAAAGACTGATCACGTTTTGGAGCGAGCGCATCAATTTCATCGATAAAGAGAATCGCTGGTGCTTCACGCTGAGCTTGGTCGAAGAGCTTGCGCAGTCGGGCTTCACTTTCACCATAGTATTTGTTGATGATCTCTGGTCCACTGATGCTAAAAAAGCGAACACCAGCGCTTTTAGCTAAAGTTCTTGCGATTAGGGTCTTGCCACATCCTGGTGGACCATGGAGCAACACCCCATTGGGAGGCTTGATGCCCAAACGTTCAAAGACTTCTGGTTTCTGTAATGGCAGCTCAACCAACTCACGAATGCGTTCCATTCTCTCCCCTAAGCCACCAATAGCTTGGTCATATGTTGGCTTTTTATTAAAAGGGGGATCTGAACTAGGCGTTGAATAATTTCGATTATTTTGATTATTTGAATTATAAGTAAAGTTTGTACGATTAGCCTGGTTGCGAAAACTTTTCTCCCACTCTTCGGGAGAGGCGTCTCCTAACTGCGAGAGGTTTTCCACCAACTCAGAAAAACCCTGAAAGAGCATTTCAAATGGGTCATCGGGTGGTCTTCTTTGGTTGTTATCCTTGCTCATTTGGAAACCTTTGATCCTTAGACCGATCAGCTGAATTTAAAAATTGTTGAGCCATTACTGTAGCCGAAGAAGTGCGTATTCAACACAAAGCACACTAATTTCCGGAACAAAAATGAGATATTCAATCATGTTGAAAACAGGTTTTGCATTGACGTACTTTGCACTACTAGGTGCGTGTTCTAATAGCAACCCCACTCCTCAGGTTGCAGAGGAAAAACCTCCTAAGTTGATTCCCAAATCCGCCATCCAAGAGTGCGCTTACATTGAAGAGTTTCTAGCAATGCGTCGCTGTGAGGTTGCTTATAACAACCGGTATTACAACGTGAAAGCAGGTTTTACAACCATTGATGTCGTACTTCAACCCAATCGGTCTATCGAAAAACCACAGTTTGAAAAATGAGATTACCCAAAAAAGCTCATTTGGTTGTCGCATTCAGTAAATTGCCAGCATAGCATCTTAGTAAATACAATCTGACTCTCCAAGCGAAAGTATTGAAGACAGTCCCCACACTTCTTTTCATGATTTTTTAATTGACGCAACTGTGACTGTAATCCTACATTAGCTAAACAGAGCTTAACACCAGACTTACATCTCGCCTGATCGGGATTCCAGATAAATACTTCCAAATCCCTGAGAATCTTTCTCAATAGGTTTCTAGAAACTTCGCACATTATTTTACAACATTTTATAGTTTGAGAACATAGTGTTAGGCTATGATTCACATCACAACCTCTCTAATTTCAATTCCTCACTTCTTAAACATCAATGCTAGACACCAGTTCCCGAGCAAAAAGCAAACAACTCTACAACTTTCTTCCTGCCTTAAGATTCTTGCGACCCTATAAATGGCGAATTCTGCTCGCTGGGATAGCCTTAGTTACTACCGCTGGTGTCTCACTTTCACTTGGTCAAGGAGTACGCTTATTAATTGATATTGGTTTCATAGCTGGATCTCCGGAAGCTTTGACCCAGACGTTGTTATTGTTTCTTGTCCTCATAACGCTACTTGCACTTGGAACTTTTCTGAGATTTTACTTGGTTTCATGGCTGGGAGAACGTGTCAGCGCAGATTTGCGCAAGGCTGTCTTTCAACATTTGTTACAGTTACACCCAGGCTTTTTTGAAACCAATCTCAGTGGCGAAATTCAGGCGAGGATCGCAGCCGATACTACGGTTCTGCAAACGGTTATCGGATCATCTCTATCAGTAGCCCTGAGAAACATGTTGCTTTTTCTGGGTGGCATCGCCTGGCTTTTCTGGACCAACCCCAAGCTAACATCCATCGTATTGATTGCGGTGCCTCTTCTTGTTTCACCAGTTGTCATCTTTGGTCGTCGGGTACGAAGACTCTCAAGGACCAGCCAAGATAAAGTGGCTTCAGTAGGAGCTTATGTGGGGGAAGCTTTACAGCATATAAAGATTGTTCAGGGCATGAATCATCAGCAGGTAGACGAGAAGTCTTTTTCACAACACGTTGAGTCTGCGTTTTTTGCTGGAATTCAACGCATCCAACAGCGAGCTTTTCTGATCGCTATCGTGATGTTGTTAGTCCTTGGATCCATCGGAGGCATGTTGTGGGTGGGTGGTCAGGATGTTTTGGCAGGAAGAGTGACACCCGGGGAATTGGCTGCATTTGTCTTCTATGCGTTAATTGTAGCAAGCTCTCTGGGTTTTCTGAGTGAGGTCATTGGAGATCTCCAGCGAGCAGCCGGAGCAACAGAGCGCTTGATGGAACTACTTGAGGCAGAGAGCGAGATAATAGACCCTATCTACCCACAGTCGCTACCCTCTTTGGTGCGAGGCTCTGTGAAGATAAATGATCTGCATTTTTGTTATCCCTCTCATCCTGATTCTCTTGCATTGCAAGCAGTCAATTTGCACATTGAATCAGGGATGAGGATGGCTCTTGTTGGTCACTCTGGGGCTGGGAAGTCAACGCTGTTGGAGTTACTATTGCGCTTCTACGATCCTCTCCAGGGTTCCATACGCTTTGAGGGAATTGATCTCCGCTCGTTAGCCTTGCAGGAGCTTCGACGACATATCGCTTTTGTCCCCCAACAACCAACCCTCTTCAGCGCCAACGTTTGGGGAAACCTTCGCTACGGCAAACCTGATGCCTCAAAACAGCAGATGCTTGCTGCGATAAGGAATGCCAATGCTGAAGATTTCTTGAATAAGCTGCCTCAGGGCTTCGATAGTTTTCTAGGGGAACAAGGTGTGCGACTCTCGGGTGGACAACGCCAACGCCTCGCAATTGCTCGAGCAATTTTGCGTGATCCCAAGTTACTGCTGCTCGATGAGGCCACTAGCGCATTGGATGCAGAGAGTGAACGAATGGTGCAGGAAGCTTTGTTGCGATTGATGCAGGGTAGAACAACCATTGTGATTGCTCATCGACTGTCAACTGTGATTCACGCAGATCAAATCGCCGTGATGGACAAAGGAAGTGTAACTGCCCTT